>JASFHJ010000056.1:0-7662 GCA_050123255.1 Dehalococcoidia bacterium | reverse complement strand
TTACTAAATGGGGCACCGACGACGGCACCGTCAGGGGGCTTAACCTCAGTTCCGACAGCTACCTTACCGAACCCTTCGGTACCGATACGCTTAATATACGAATAGAAGATACCATCAAGAGAAATTCTATGGCCGCTACCGATCCTCTGACGAATATCTACACCAGTAATTCCTGATCAGTAAACGAATAAGAACTGTTCCCCGGCCCGGATACGTTCAAAATACCTCCCGGGGCCTGGTTAAATCCCGGGGCCCGGGATTTTCATACATATAAAGTCATCCCGATATTAGTAAAATCAAGGCAAGATTTACAAAATATTTACAGGTTTTAACCTGTTTGTTATGAGTTATTACCCGGTAATGTCGTAATCTAAATATGCAAAGACAATTATTAGCTGCTATAGACAAGGAGAGAGGTAAATGCTAATACTCTGGATCAGGAAGTTAAAGAAGAACAAACGGGACGAAGAGAAGAAAACCAACCGTGAAACTCAACTGAACGAACATAATGAAAATATGAAGAAATTCCGTCAACTGCACAAGGAACTACAGACGGTTATCAATAAGGACATCATCGCCCAGGACGGCAGTATCCTGGCGCCGATTCACGGCGTAAGACTGGCTAAACATTCTCAGAATTAATATGCGTCGAAAATCTTAATAAGGATTTCTTTAGCATTCCGGATAGCTCCCCCTTTTTCCTCCGGGGGGAGCTATCCCTTTTATTTTTTCTTACCGCAGGCTTGCCGGAGGAAATGTAATAATGATAAAATGATGGGCAGCTAGTATCTCCACGGGCCGCTAGCTCAACTGGCAGAGCAGCTGACTCTTAATCAGCAGGTTACAGGTTCGATTCCTGTGCGGCTCACCATTTTTGAGGCTGATTCGACCCATTTTTTCAGTACTCCTTTCAGTTCAGTCAGTATACTCAGCAGAATGCACGGCCCTATTTAAGAGGGTTCTCTAATACCTTTCAGAATATCGCCCGGAAAGTGCTCAGGCTTGATAATATCAGGTGATTTTACGTCTCATTATGGACTGCTGTGATGCAAAACAGTCTGCTCGGTCAATTTCTTTAGCCGGGGATTTTGCCCTATCAATTTAATGATCGGGAAGAATTGGAAATGAAATAACATTGCCAAAGCAAAAAAAGCATATATTACCATGCTTCCGGTATTAAAAAGAGAATCTGCATAAGACATATATGCTGCGTGAAACTGTCCCTCAAGATAACCCTGGCCTAACTGCATTCCAATAGACGTGATAGTTACAGCACCGTACGCCCAGGTCATAAAGGAGGGTTGATAACGATATTTCCGGTACCAAATCAGGAAATATACGCATGATACTACAAAAGCCGCGAAAAATCCTCCGGAATAGTAAAAAAGACCGAGAGGAACATTAAAAAATCGATCCGGTATTGTCACACCCAGATTGTGTCCAATCATTCCTATTTCAATTTCACTAACAGGTACACCGATAGCCAAGGCCGCAAAAAAGTGCCCGGACTCATGGATAAAAATGGTTAAGATAAACGTCCCTACTAAATAGGCCAATAAACGGGTAATATTAAGCCTGTTCTTTCTTATTTCTGAAACCATAACCAAACCATATTATTGAAATAATCCCGACATTCCTGTAATCCGACAATATCCAGTGGAGAACTCAACAACACCATCAGACATTTTTCTGTGATGTTATTATTCACCTTCGTTCTTCTTAAGCCTGGTGACTAATTCTTCGACTTCTTCTCTTTTGAATCGCCGAACGCCACGCACACCGAGCCTGTAAGAAGGAATGATTCCTTGATTACTCCATCGCCTCACTGTGTTCACGTGAACGTGCAACATCTGGGCGACTTCCCTTATCGTTAGTAAAGGTTTTTCCATCGTTAACATATGCACCTCTCCATTTTTAGCCAATTGCTTTTTACAACGGCTTACAATAGATATAACGGAAAACGGATAAGAGTGTCAGTGCACGTTATTCGCCGGGGTAATGTTAGAGTCAAAATCAACCTGGCCTGTCCGGAATAGCCGGAATATTTATCATCAATATATCCGATTCCATCGATTCTTTATAGACAACAACTGACGTTTATATCGTTTCTTTCGTTATATTAAATGCAGGAGATAAATATTGAATTTAGCTAGCTTTACTCTGGATAAGAGTATGTTTGCCAGGCATTTTTCCCATTCAAAGGAGGAAGTCTCTATCGTGATTGAGGGCAGATGTCCAAAGTGCGGGATTCGCTATTATGGTTGGGCATTGCTTAATCCAAAACATCAAACGTGTCCTGATTGCGACATAATGCTCCAGATAAAAGACAGTAACGGTACCGTTTCCGAAGGTTATTCACCCGCTGTTATCGATAAGAAACTCTTTAAAGAGATAATGAACATAATCAATGGAAAAAACAATAATCAAGATAGAAACATGAAGAACGACTAATAACTCTATTAGTATTATTTCTATAGTCACACAGTCATAGGGCAAACTACATATACGTACTCAAAAAAATAGAGAGGATTCTCAACAAGAGGGAGAATCCTCTCTACATCTCGGTTATATAGAAACCATTATTAACCCTGGTTAAGGCCAAGATCATCAGGAGATGGAACCGTGGTCGGTACCTCGTAAAACCGTAATTGCAGAACCTTCAGACCATTGTTATCATAGCTCCAGAAATAATCCTCGAGACTATCATCGAACAACGGTACCCGTTCTACGACACCATCTTCATCGATATCAGCATAGATATACAGCAATTCCTTACTGACATCCTCGAAACGAGGTTTACCCTTGGTACGGGTAACTTCGAGAGTGACTAAAGAACATACTTCCTCGTATTCGTCATCTTCGGTACCCACGATTCCGTCAGGACCGGGACCGACATACTCATAAGCGCAGGTGGTAACTACGGCGTCTCCCCCGGGCTTCCCTACCGGGCGGGCCCAAACGCTGTAAACGGTTGTGCCGTCACCGTCCGGATCAGGATTCGGCAGCTGGAATGAGGCGGAGCCTTTTGTTCCGTTTGCGTCAAGAACGGCGAAATCATCGCCTTCTATCAACTTGATTTTCGCTTTGCCCTCGAGCGACACAAAGATACGGTGGCCGTTGTTGTTGGTCATATCGGCGGTTTTATCTTTAGGTACACCAATGATATTCAGGTTATAGTGCGGACCACTCAGAGCACCGTTACCCGTCGGCTGGTAGTTCGCAGCTAAGGCGGCTCCCGATAGTGTAGTCATCAGGACCATTGAAAGAATTACAGCAATCAGTTTTTTCATTTTTGTTACTCCTCCTTTTTAGTTTTTTTTATCATTATTCATATACATATATGTTATTAATGATTGGATTCTCTTTGTTGCTACCTCCTTTCGCGCCAATCACCCATTCTGTTGACATCAATTATGTTCCGTCACATAATAAACGCAGGAAGGCCGAGGTGACTGGCTGAGCGTGTTAGTCTACTGTTCGGAGCTTTCCGGGGCGGCCTTTGCCGAGGTCGCCCGTCTTTTTTTAATTTAACCTGCTGACGAGCAATACACAATCACCTAAAGGTATCAGTGAATCGTTTGATTTCGTCCCTGTAATTTTCGTATGGGTGCCATATTTACCAGAATAAAATGCTACCGAAGAGATGGTTTTTGATATATTTATATAGTGAATGAGGATTTGAAGTAACTCAAATACCTGACAAAGCGCCTGGTTATTCGTTATTAATATTAGCAAGTAAGTACTATGCCGGCATATCAACACTTTTACTCCGGTGTTGTATAATTTGGGAGGTAGATATGTGACAGGTAATAGATTATGAGCAGTAATCCGGATAAGCGAAGCGTCGATGATATAAAGTATAAAGAATCCGTTCTCTCCAGCCTTTACGAAGAATATTACGATAAAATCGCCCGTTATGCTTATGTCAGGATTGGAAATAAAGCCGAAGCGGAAGATATCGCCGGAGAGGTATTCCTGAAAGCATTGGATTCTTTGAAGTCATATAAAGAGCGCGGGATTCCGATGCAGGCATGGTTGTTCAGGATTGCTCATAATCTTGTCGCAGATTATTATCGTAAAATAAAGAAGTACAAGACGGTACCGATAGAAAATACGCAAATCGAAAGCGATATAAATCCGGTCACGGCAGCGGAACGAAACCTGGACATGGAACGCGTAAAAAAAGCAATGGAGCAACTGACGCAGGAACAGAAAGAGGTTATAAAGTTAAGATTTTTCAGTGAGCTAACTTCCAGAGAGGCGGGACAGGTATTGAACAAAAGTGACGGAGCGGTACGTGAGATGCAGAGAGCGGCTATTGAAAAGCTGAGGAATATCCTTAATATAGATAGTGAGTTTGTATAAGGTAAAAGTACAACATGACAGATGATTTTGAAAAAATACTGGATGAATGCATAGACAGGATAAACCGGGGAGAATCGATCGATTCCTGCCTTGCTGACTACCCTGATTATGCAGGACAGCTCTCGCCGTTGCTTAAAGCCATGCTCGATGCCAAGGGAGTATATTCATTTACGCCTTCATCCGCTAAGAAAAGAGCTAATAGAGAACGTTTCAACACAGCTCTCGAAAATATCGAGCGTAAGCGTGAAGAGACGAGGCCATGGTTTGCCTGGCTGCAAGGGAGTTCAAGGATATGGGTTTCGGCAGCCGTGATTCTGGTATTGGCGGTAATCGGCTACTTTGGAATAGGGCCGTTGTTTACCCCCGGAGAACCCGATGATCAGCCCGGCCCGGAATATGTAATAACGGATATAGAGCCGACTACAACCCTTTTTGTGGTTTCACCGCAACCCAGTCCTGAAGGTAATTTTGCCTTCCTGATAAGTGATGACGTCAACGCAATCAGCGATTTTGATAGTGTTATTGTCACTATCTCAAAAATCAGTCTCCAAAAAACCGGTGATTCCGAGCAGCTAATTGAGCTTGAGCCGGAGTTGAATGAAGTTGATTTGACTCTGGTGCAAGGAGATAAAACCCAGGAAATCTGGAGAGGTGACATACCGGTAGGTGAATATACCAATATAACTATAGAAGTTTCAGATATTTCCGGTATCTTGAAGGAATCAGGGGAGGTGGTTGAGATAAAACTCCCCAGCCAGAAACTGCATATTTCAAAGAAGTTTAATGTTAGTGCTGAGGATTTGACTACCTTCACCTACGACTTAACGGTAATTTCCGCAGGGAATGCCCAGAGTGGGATAAAATATATTCTCAAGCCCCAGATCGATCAAAGTGGAGCTACCCATCAACCGATTCATCCTCAAGGCAAAAGTAAGAACAAAGATAACTAACCACTAAACCTGTCACTCGACTTCCACTTACTAATCCCCTCGAACCAATCCCAATCGTTCTTAGGTACCGAGTTGTATCTGTGTAAATCCTGACACATTTCTCGTTATGCCGTTATATATACAGGAAAACAATTATCCATCAAAAATGTCAGGAGGAAATTCATATGAAAAAAGGGTTAATCATCATTCTGGTTGTAGCCTTATTAAGTATGGTTTTTACCGGTTGCACCTCAATTCCATTCCCGAAATTGGAACAGACCGGTCAGAATCCAACCGACGGACAACCCGATACTGAAGGATCAACCGGGACTATCCAGGTTCATGTAACCGATGCCCCGGGTGATGTAACCGCGGTCAATCTTACCGTTACCGAAGTGATGGTTCATAAGGCAGGAGACGGGGGCGAAAAAGGTGAGTGGATAAATTTACCCGTCCAGGAAGACACTTTCAACCTCATAGAACTTCAGGGTATAACCCTCAACCTCGCCGGTGCTACGGTTGAAGCCGGTAAATACACCCAATTAAGAATGGTAATAGACGATAATAATCTAATAGTAAAAACCGAAGGTGGATCTGAAGAGGGCTATACGGCTACGGTTCCCAGCGGAGAGTTAAAATTCGTCCGTACCTTTACTCTGGAGGCTGGAGGCGTGATAAATCTCACTGTTGACATCGATGCAGCCAAGTCGGTCATTTTCCCGGGAGGTAAGAAGGGCGGACCTGATAAGGTAATATTTAAACCGGTAGTCAAACTGATGGTCGAGAATGAACCACAACAGGCTACTGAAGCACTAATGGCCGTTTTCAACCCGGTCATCGGCCCGATAGGCACATTGATAGGAGTGATTGGGTCAGGTTGGGACGATGATGAAATAATCAACCAGGTTACCGTAGGTGGATTAGCTGCGACGCACACACTCGTAGTCGATGATGGCGATATATCAGGAAATATAACGGTTCCTTTATTAGACCCAGGTAGCCAGGACATCGTCATAACCGGAGCCGCCAGCGGTGGGCAGACATTCACCGGCGCTTTCACGGTAATCCCTACCGCTTCCTTCGACCCGGCTGGTGGCCCTGTAACAACCGAAATCAACGTAACCGGTACAGGCTGGGCATCGCCGGATACAATCGATGCCGTTACCATCGGGGGTGAAACAGCCACATATAGTCTTGACGTCGATGTTGATGGTAATCTTTACGGCACCATAATAGTTCCCGCTTTGGTCGTGGATACCTACAATATTGTAATAACCGGCTCTGATAGCGGCATACAAACTTTCATTGATGCCTTTACGGTAACAACATAAATTGAATTACCTTGCCCCCCAACCACTACCCCCGCTGAAGAACCCGGGTTTATTTCCCGGGTTCTTCTATTTAGTCTGCAATCCAACGTATCATCAATCACTAATAGTTATAATCACTTAACATTACTTTACCGAAGTTATATTTTATTAACATATCTTACTTTTGTACCGATTACAATAATCACCAAGACCTTTCTCCGGTATCTTTCCATACTATTCCGCTATATATACGCAGCGTTTGAGAGGCTAAAATTTAACTAGAAGCGAGGTAAATTTTTGAAGCTATGCAGGTTTGACAAAGAAAGAGGTATTTCCCTGATAGAAACCATCGTTGGTCTTGCTATTGTATCTATCATATCACTGGCATTTTTATCCGGATTGGGTACAAGTTTTAAAAGTCAGGCGGTACAGGGTAAAAATGCTGTGGGAGAAGCTATAGCCACAAGTCAGATGGAATATATCAAAACACAGCCATTTTCAGACAACGAGTGGATATATACTGTTTCTTCGTCAAACCGCAGTTCAACGCAACCGCCGTCATGGTGGGATGAATACAACCCGGTTCTACTGGATACCGATTATGAAAGGTATTATGCCGAATCATCCGCACAAGACTTTGATTTTGATAGAGATAGTACCGTTGAAGTGCCGGGTGATGATGATTCAATCCGCAAGATAACCGTAAATGTTTATAACTATCAGGATGAATTCCTGTTTACTCTTACGGCATATAAAACGAACAGATGATAAAAAAGATTGGTAAACTATTTATCGGAAAGCAGGACGGCTTTACTCTTATCGAGATGATAGTCGTCATTGCAATATCGAGTTTTATCTGTGTCGGCCTGGTCATGTCCATACACTCTATTATGTTCGGAAGCAACGATGCCCGCGAAGGAATGCGATCGATCCAGTATACCCAGAATACCGGCAACTGGCTCAGGCAAGACCTTTTAATGTCACAATCGATACAATCGGGAGATATTCCTGAAACGCCGGAATATGAAACTATAACATTAAACTGGACGAGCGCTTCA
>JASFHJ010000055.1:0-7716 GCA_050123255.1 Dehalococcoidia bacterium | reverse complement strand
CTGTTTTTTGCCTGTAATATTGATTTTACTCAGCCTTTCCCTGCTGGCGGGTGGATGCGACTTTATCACCGGTAAGGACACCTGTGATACTCCGTATGATGAACAGCAGATATTCGATATCACCGTTCCAAAGGCAAATGACTTGATACGGGAAAATACAGGTAATCCCGAATTCATCATACTGGATGTGCGTACCCCGGAGGAATTCGCTAACGGACACATCGAAGGCGCTATAAATATTGATATAAACGATAATTTTGTCAGTGAAGCGGCAACATTGGAGAAAGACAAAACATACCTGGTTTACTGTCACTCGGGGAGGCGCAGCGCCGAAGCCCGTGATACCATGGCTCAACTCGGTTTTAAGAATATCTACAACATGACCGCCGGAATCTCGGAATGGCAATCCGCCGGTTTTCCGGTAGTACGTTAGACATGGGTATTCAGATTGATTAACCTGCCTTTTGAGACTGGAATATCTGCTTTTCATATCTTTAAACGCATTGACTTGCCCTACCTGCGGTGTTATCATACCTCAGAGAGACTGAAAGTACGGAACCCGTATTTACAGGAAAAATATGTCGCCACTGACTGAATTATACGAGCAAATAGAACAGTGTTATAAATGTGATATTGCCCGGGCCCGTACCAGAGTGGTACCCGGTGAAGGCGCGGAAAACGCCGAAATAATGTTTATCGGCGAGGCCCCCGGCTTTCATGAAGACCAGCAGGGTCGTCCTTTCGTGGGTCCGGCCGGACAATTCCTGGACAGATTGCTGGGTCTGATAAACCTAAAACGCGAACAGGTGTATATCGCCAACGTAATCAAGTGCCGTCCTGCCGGTAACCGGGATCCCCTGCCGACCGAAATCACCAATTGTGAAAACTGGTTAAACAGGCAGATTGAAATTATCAAACCGAAAATGATTGTTACTCTCGGTCGTTATTCCATGGCCAAGTTTTTCCCCGGGAAGACCATCAGCAAGATACACGGCACTGCCCGCAAGGAAAAAGACATCGTTTATTTCGCCATGTATCACCCGGCGGCCGCCCTGCACCAGCAGAGTCTTAAGCAGGCTATCGAGGCCGATATGCTGAAAATCCCGGATTTGCTGGCTGAGACGGAGTCGGTCCCCGAGACGAAACCTCAGCCCCAGCAGCTGAATATGTTCGAGGTTTAATTGTATGACCAGACCTAAGCTGAAAATTATTCCTCTGGGTGGGTTGGGTGAAATCGGCAAGAACATGATGCTGCTGGAATACGGCGAAGACGCCATCATCATCGATTGCGGGCTCATGTTCCCCGAGGAAGATATGCTGGGAATAGACCTGGTAATCCCCGACCTCGGTTACGCTATCGAAAAAAGCGAAAAAATCCGAGGTATCGTAATCACCCACGGTCATGAAGACCACATCGGCGCACTGCCCTACCTGCTGCCGCAGCTTGATAACGGCGATATTCCCATTTATTCATCGAAACTTACCCAGGGACTCATCAAGGTAAAACTGAAAGAGCGCCGGGTAAAAGAAGGCTTCAGCCTGAAGTTCCTTGAATACGGGCAGACTAGAAATCTGGGGGTATTCAAGATAGAGCTTTTCCCCGTTTGTCACAGCATCCCGGATGCTTCCGGTATTATAATTACCACCCCCGAAGGTACTGTTGTTCACAGCGGCGACTTCAAAATAGATTACACCCCGGTTAATGGTAACGGTACCGATTTGTCGCGGCTGGCGCAACTCGGCGCCGAGGGAGTATTGCTGTTATTGTCCGACTCAACCTACGCCGAACTTCCCGGCTACACGCCTTCGGAGCAGATTGTGGGTGCTTCCCTGGAGAACGTGATCGCCAACGCACCCGGCAGGGTGGTTGTGACGACCTTTTCATCCCTGGTTTCCCGTATTCAGCAGGTTATCGATGCGGCGGTGAAATACGAACGCCGTGTCTTTATCATCGGGCGAAGCATGTCGGATACCGTCCGCATGGCGCTGGATATGGGATATCTGCACGCCCCCGAGGGCGTCCTCGGGCGTATTGACGAATTGAAGAATATGCCCAACGAAAAGATAGTGATGGTTACCACCGGCAGCCAGGGCGAGCCTACTTCGGCACTCGTGCGCATGGCGAACCGCGACCACCGCCACGTCAATATCCAGCCCGGCGATACTATTGTGCTTTCGGCAACGCCTGTTCCCGGCAACGAATCTCTGGTAAACCGCACCGTGGACAGTCTTTTCAAACAGGGCGCCCGGGTCATGTATGATAAGCTGGGGCAGGTTCACGTCCACGGCCACGCCAGCCAGGAGGAACTCAAGCTCCTGTTGAATCTTGTTAAGCCGAAATATTTCGTGCCGATACACGGTGAATACCGTCATCTCAGCCTCCACGCCCGGCTGGGCGAATCGATAGGAATATCGGCTGATAACATTTTCGTTCTCGAGGATGGCGACGTTCTCGAACTTACTTCACAGTCGGCGAAGATTAACGGCAAGGTGGGTTCCGGCAACGTCTATGTCGACGGGCTAAGCGTCGGCGATGCCGACGGCGTTGTCCTGCGTACGCGACGTATGCTGTCCCGCGATGGCATTGTCGTGGTAATAATCGCCGTGAATCGTCAATCCGGTAAGCTGGTGGGACGCCCGGATATCGTTACCCGGGGATTTGTGGATACCCGTGAATTCAAGGATATGATGAGTGAAAGCCGGGAACTGCTGGCGAAAACCCTGGACCACGGCAGCGGTCGCGTGGCGGAGTGGGGTTTTATCAATACCAAGGTTAAAGATACCCTGGAAAAATTCTATTATCAGAAAACAAAACGTCGCCCGATGATACTGCCTTTCATGGTTAAGGTATAATATATATATACAGATTTATAGATATGGCTAAGAAAACAAACGATAAGAATAAAAAACCCAGAGCGGTAAAGAAGCCTGAAAAAGACACTGAATCCCGGAGCTTCTGGCGGGTACTGGTATCGACGCCGGTACGACAGCTATGGATGACCGCCATCATCGTGGTACTGCTGGCGGTGTTCTGGGAAAACATAGTCGATGGCTTTAATAATCTCATAGAGCTATTCGGCGCCGGTCTGGCGTTTATCGTGGCCGCTATCATCGTATTAATTGTACTGATATGGAAAAGGAAACTATCCACCCTGCTTTTCCGCTGGTACCGCTGGCTGGCCGGTATTGCGTTCGTGCTGGCGGTATGGGGTATTTTGGCTTTTTCTCCCGTCAGTGATACATTCGAATATACGCTGGGAGGAAAATTCGGGCAGGAGATAATCGCCTTCCCGGCTTCTACCGGTATCGGCATTCTGCGGGTAATCGGACTGGTCGTCATCGGTGTCATCATCATGGTGCCGCGGGAAAGCCTTCAAGTCGTCTCGGGTTTCTTCACATGGTTATGGGAACTATTCCAGAGAAAACCGGCGCCGATACGCAAGGTACAGGAACCTCAACCCGTACCACGGGTCGTTAACCCGAAACCGCCGGACACCAAGCCTCCCATGATGAAGGACATGGATGTACCGCTTATCGCCCCCGAGGTATCGGAATCACGGGCCAACCTGGAAGCGCTGGCAGAGAAGGCGGCTGCCCTCAAGGAGGATGCCAGGAAAACTGCCACTCCGGCGCTTGACCCGACGCAGAGTGCCCGGGTAGAACTGAAACAGGTTGCCGAGGAAGTCTGGCGGAAATACGGGCAGGCTCCGAATCTCCAGGTGGTGGATGGCTGGAAACTTCCCCCTATCGATATTCTGGATGTTTCACCTGAGGTTGAGTTCAGCGATGCCGATAACGTCCAGCGCGCCAAAATGATTGAAGATGCTTTAGCCAGCTACGGCGTCGACGCCAAGGTCGTCCAGATAAACGCCGGGCCTACGGTTACCCAGTTCGGCGTGGAACCCGGCTGGGACCGGAAATACAAGGAAATTAAGGAAAAAGACGAAAACGGCAACGTACAGGTTACCATGGCGGAGGTTTCCAAGACCAGGGTTAAGGTAGAACGAATTACCTCTCTCGCCAACGATATGGCTCTGGCGCTGGCGGCGCCTACTATCCGTATAGAAGCCCCGGTACCGGGAAAATCCGTCGTGGGTATTGAGGTTCCCAACACCACCTCGGACATGGTCAGTCTGCGGGGCGTCGTGGAGACAAGTCCTTTCCAGAAATCGCTGGCGAAATCCAAACTAACCCTGGCGCTGGGTAAAGGCGCCGGCGGCGAAAGCGTTGCATCCGACCTCGCCAGGATGCCCCATTTGTTGATTGCCGGTGCTACCGGCAGCGGTAAAACGGTGTGTTTGAATACGGTTGTCTGCTGCCTGCTGTTGCACAATACCCCTAACGATGTCCGCTTTATTCTCATCGACCCCAAGAGAGTCGAGCTGACCCAGTATAACAGCATTCCGCACCTGGCGACGCCGGTTATCGTCGATACCAATAAGGCGCTGAACGTCCTGCGCTGGCTGGTCCAGGAAATGGAAGAAAGATATAAGAAATTAGCCGCCGAAGGCGCCCGGCATATCGAGGGATATAACAAGAACAAGACCGGTGATGAAAAGTTACCCTATCTGATTTTAATTATCGACGAGTTAGCCGACCTCATGATGGCCGGCTTTGACGAAGTGGAAAGCAATCTGTGCCGGCTGGCCCAGTTAGCCCGGGCAACCGGCATTCATCTCGTCGTAGCGACACAGCGTCCTTCGGTGGACGTGGTCACCGGACTTATCAAAGCCAACTTCCCCACCAGGATGAGCTTTGCCGTGACGTCGCAGGTGGACTCCCGCACGATTCTTGATGGCACAGGTGCCGAAAAGCTTCTTGGCAGGGGCGACATGCTCTTTTTACCCACCGAAGCCGCCAAACCGAAGCGACTCCAGGGTTGTTTCCTCTCCGACACCGAGATTGAAAGGCTGGTCTATTTCTGGAACAGCCAGGATAGAGAAGAGCCGGATAAACTCAAGCTCGATACCCTTATCGCCGCCACACCTCCGGGAACGATCGGCGGTCATCCGAGGGATCCCCTGCTGGAACAGGCAAAAGAACTTGCCAGGAACAGTAACATATCCACGTCCTTCCTGCAGAGACGGCTTCACATCGGTTATCCTCGGGCCGCCCGTCTCATGGAACAGCTGGAAGCCGAATTAGCCAAGGAAGAGCCTGCCCCGGAACCGGAAGCCGGAGTAGAAGTAGAAGAATAGTGCTGGTTTAGACGGGCGCCGTGTACCCTTTAATGATTAAGTGAAGCCGCCCGGTAATTAATTCGCTCGATATTCAAGTTGCTCTACTGCGTATCCCGCTTTTTCCAGCAGGTTCAACAGCCCCTCATCACCGACTAAATGACCGGCACCAACGACGATAAAATAGACCTCGTCGTCTTCCAGGAACCCTTCAATCTTTTCCTGCATATTATAGTTCCGGTCAATGAGCAATCCTTCATAATACGGTCTCAATTCCGGCTCTTCTATCAATCCCTCGAAAGTAAATTCTTCCATAGCCGGTGCGTCGCCGGTCACCCATATCTCGAACAATTCCTCTATGTCCTGGCCGGTAACGGGGTCGTCGAGATACTGCTCTATCGACAGTATCATTACATCGTCGGGAACATTGGCTATCAGTTCTATCTGGAATTCCTCGGTTTCCAGTTCTAATATTTCCAGACCATTCGCTATTGCAGCGTCGATGAAATGCGAGTCTATCCCGTATTCCGCCGAATAATCGAGATTTTCAAACGAGGTTACCTCAATAAGGTTAACGATGAACCAGGGGCGGTACGGGTCCAGTAAAGAAAGCGGGATACTCCATCCGGCGAGATGCTCATCCAGTTTTTCGTACAGGTCCTCCGGCAGGTTATCTTTCAGACCTTCTCCCGCCGGATAGGTCCCGTATTCGAGGACCAGTTCCAGTATTTTTGTCTCGTCTATATCGTTAACGTTTACCTCCACCACTAAATATTCAGCTTCGTCGAAAGCGTCCTCGATGACCGCTGCCAGAGGATACAGAGAGGCTCTGGCGGCGTGTACGGAGCCGAGTAAATATACATGAGTGCTGTCGGATGATATTTCCCATATGAAGGGTTTTCCTTCCCGTGCTACCGGGGTGGTTGCTGGCTCGGTGGCGGTTGCCGGAGTCGTGGTATCCGTCGATGTCGGAGTCTCTGTGGTGGTCTCCGGCGGAGTTGTTGGAGACGTAATGGTGTTCGTCGTTGCTGGCGACGAAGTCCCGGTATCGGCGGTATCCGGGCCCGCACAACCGGTGCAGATAAAAGTCATTAATAATGCCAGAACTAAACATAATTTATATGATTTTTTATTCTTTAAAATCATAATCCCTGCTCCTGTCTCACCAGATGAATCCCCTTATTCCGAAGATAATAGTGACGATAGCGCTGGCCAGTAGAGCCCCGCAAAACACCTGTGCCGGCGTATGCAGTCTCATTTCTATCCTCGCCCAGGCAACCAGAGGTACAAATAATACCGTCCAGGCGGCGCCCGTTCCGTAAACGATTATCAATACCGTAACCGAAGCGGTGATAAAGGCGGTATGCAGGCTGATTTTCCAGAAAAGGTTGATAATCATAAATATGATTACCGCTACCAGTCCGGTTATGAAGGTGGTTACCAGCAATTGCGGAGCGCCGAGGGCAACCAGGACAAAATAGCCGATTATGGCGCAAATGATAGCCAGCAGATATATCCGGTGTCTTTGCCGGCGCGGATTGATAAATATGCCGTCGATTTTTTTCTTGGATACAAGATAAACAACTACGGCGAACACGGGAAATACGCTTAGCGCCAGGCCGATGAGCGACCACTTGATGGCGTCATCGGTGGATGATGTCGATTCCATGGCAAGTAGAACGAGAATCAACAGACTCAATAGAAACGGGTTGAGAACATTGGTGGCTATCCTGGCTAGTTTTAGTCTCATATGCGTTATATTACAGGACATTTTACCACATGATATAATAAGAATTGAATTATCGGTCTGAACCGGTACCCGGAGAACTGCTATGACGATGATCGTAAACAACGAAAGCATCCGTGTTGAGAAACTTCAGCTGGGCCCATACGGGACCAACTGCTATATAGTGGTATGCGCCGAAACCGGGGAAAGCCTGGTTGTCGATGCCCCGGCTGAGAGCGAAAAGATAATAAAAGAACTGAAAGGCACGAGTCCCGGGTATATCTTACTCACCCACGACCACATGGACCATGTCGGGGCGCTGGCAGATTTAAGGAAAGGGCTGGGAATACCGCTGGCGGCGCATATACGGGATTCCCGTAACATCTCGCCCGCCCCGGAAATAAGCCTCAACGACGGCGACACGATAAAGCTGGGCGCTCTGGAGTTCCGGGTGCTGCACACTCCCGGTCATACACCGGGCGGTTTATGCTTCCTGACGGGAGAGCATCTTTTTTCCGGTGATACCCTGTTTCCCGGCGGTCCCGGCAAAACGTGGTCGCCGGAAGCTCTAAGTCAGATTATAGATTCACTAAAGAAGAAGATATTCGTACTGCCGGATAGTACCCGGGTATATCCCGGACACGGGGAGATTACGGTTCTTAAGAAAGAAAGGGAAGAGTTCGCGGTTTTCAGTTCACGAGAGCACCGTCCGGATTTGTGCGGGGACGTGCTCTGGCTTTCTTCCTAGTATCTCATCTGAATGCAGTGAAAAGATTCCGCCAGTTCGAAGTCCTGGTCTTCCGCCATCATCTT
>JASFHJ010000054.1:0-7720 GCA_050123255.1 Dehalococcoidia bacterium | reverse complement strand
CGTAGGGTTCGAAGAGCCGGTGAAACTCCTCTTCTCTATTGCGGTAAGCCTCGATGTCTTCCCGGTATTTGCTGAGTTTGAACCGGCACATCCAGTTAGCGCCTTCCTTTTTCCCCATTTCTTCCTCCTCGGGGGAGGTTTAAATAGACCTCCCCCTGATTATTAATTTACAAATTTATTGTTATGTTAACTGTCTAGTCCTTAACGCCGATCAGTGCCGCCGCTTTCACCGCGCTGAACAGCGCCAGGGAAACATACCACTTCACGCGTGTGCGCGAGGCGTCTTTGTTCTCCAGAGGACCTACCGGTTCCGCCTGTAATTGTCCGGGACTGGTCAGGCCGCAAAGGGCGCCTTCTCCGAACTGAACGGCGTATATCGTAGAGCAGGTGCCGCCGGTGGTGGCGGTTTCCAGCCCGGAAGTCAGTACGTGGGTATCCAGTATCCAGTCGTTCATCCCGATGGGCACCCCGTCCCAGAGCTGTACGAAGTTACCCCACTGGTCGCGGTCGGTCTCGGTCATGCCGCCGGCGGCTCTGACCAGCGCGTTTATCTTGCGCCGCGAGCGCCGGCTCATCAGCAGCATATCGGGCTTTCCGCCCTTAACCGCATCGATAAGCTCGTCGAGCTTCGCCAGGGTCAGTGTCGCCCCGGTGCCGCCCATGGAAACCACCTGGTCGCTGGCTGCTTCCGTATCTATTAGTAACCGCAGGCCGTCGAACTCCTTGGGATTGTCGTCGGCGTCGCCGTAGACGAATATCTCCTCGAACTTGTCTTTCAACGCCTTGGCTTTGAGTTCGATTACCGCCGCTTCCAGGTCCTGGACATTGCTGCGGGTAGATTTCAAGAAGTTGTCCACGTCGGCGTCGCCGCCCATGATTTTCAGGTTGGCGGTTATCTGCTTAAAGGTAGGCGTGGATTCCGCCCAGGTATCGCCGACATCATAAAAGTCTATGTCCGGCAGCGTTTGCTCCTGGTTATAGGTCAGGCCGTTGCCCACGATTTCGATAAAGGGCATTCGTTGTAGCACCGGCGACTCTTTGATGATGGTCTCCACCACCCCCTGCAACAGCATATCGTTGGACAGCTTGGCTGCCTCGCCTAAAGTTAAAGCCATAGTTTTTCACCTCACATTTAATAATTCCCGTTAGTTTCTCATCAGGGGAACGTGGTAATCAGGAACCGCCGATGGCGTACCGGATTTTCTCGCGGGGCGATAAACCGGAAAGGTCCATCGGCGTTCGCTGCGGCGCGCCCCCGGGCACTCTCGTTCTGGCGGCTTCCTCTTCAACTTCTTGCTTCACCTTTTCGATAACCGCCATCGCCTGCTGCAAAGATTCATCAATCTCCTCGATGCTCTCGCCGGAAATCATGTCCGCCAGCACTCCCGGATTATCCTGGATAATCTGCTCTCTATAAGCTGCCACCGCTTTCCTCAGGTCTTCACCGAGTTCGTTAATTTTAGCCTCGGCATCCTCCGCCGCACTTTTCATCTCGGCGATTTCACCTTCATAAGCGGCTTTTTCCAGTTCCAGCCGCGTTACGGCAGCATCACGATCTTTCAATTCCTGTTGCAGGATTTCGTTTTGCCGCTGCCAGACTTCCGGTTCTTCTTCCTCCCTTTCGGCCTCCGGTATTTCCTGTTGTTCTTTCTCCGTTACCATCATTCCTCCTGATTAGTCCTCAACGCTTTCCGCCGGAGACGGTAATACTCCCTCTCTCGCTCCGTTCCGGGCTGACTTGGCGTTAAGTTCCCTGTTCATTCTTAGAATTGACTCCCTTTCATCGAGCCATCGCTTGAATTCAAAGTCCGGGTCTTTCACACCGACCTCATTCATGGCGGTCCGTCGCGAATGTATGCCGGTCTGCACCATGGCCTGCTCGCTGTTTACTTTCCTTTCCATATCCTGTGGCAGTACCGGGCCCCAGATTATCTTCAGGTTATTCCTGCCGAAATTCTCTCCCCTGTACTTCTCCAGCAGCTTCAGTATCATCTCGTTGCGCCGTTTGTAAGCCGCCGCCCGGATAATCCGCTTACGCCTTACCTTCTGTAAAAGCGGTTGAAGCTCTATTTCAAGGGCCACCCCGGATAGGTCCCTTTCTATCCCCCCGAAAGCCGACCGCGGCGACTCCGATAAATCATGCAAAGCGCGGTAAATCAGGTCGATATAATTGATATGCAGATTCACCCCGCCGCCCTGTAGCAGGTCCAGCAGGTAAGCCTTGGCGTCTTCCGGTATATTCCACACCGCCCCCGGGCTTATCGCTATGTCCTCCGATTCCTCTACGTTCTCCAGCACGGCTATCGGGTTCCCGGACAACTCCAGTATCTTGGAAAGCTGGCTCATCGCCCGGTTCAGCTCCCGCTGACTCTCCATTATCTGCGGCAGGTCGGATATCCCCCAGAATTTTTTAGGTTCCCGCAGGTTGGGATAGATAACAAAGGGTATAAACCCGTAGGGATTCGCTTTGGAGTCTATCAAAGCATTATCCAGGTAAAGCTCGAAGTCTCTGTCCGTCCATACCTCGGTTATTCTGGCGGTCTTGTTCTTCGGTTTGGTACCATACATAATCTCCGCTTCCTCGGCATCGAGATTATACCGCGAGGCTACCCGCCATAACCGCGACATATCGTCGCCGCTCCACCAGGCGTAAATTCCCTGCACGTCCGGCGCCGTAACCCGTACCTTCTTTTCACTTTGGTCCCAGAAAACCTTGTAGCAGGCGTCCCCGAGAACCGCGCAGTCTATCTCGGTTTCCAGGTCCAGCTGCTCCAGGTAATTATCTTCATATACACTATGTAAAGCCGTCACGGCTTTGCTGGCATTGCTTTCGGATTTGTCATCATCGCTCGCTGCTTCCACGGTATAAGTAATCCCCGCCATCAGGTACGATGTTATTTTCTCGATGAAAACCCGGGCATAATTAAACACCAGGTGCCTTTCTCCCCTTCTTTCACGACTCTCCCATTGCTGACCGTAATAAAAGTCGAGGAGGCTCCGGTAGCTTTTCATTCTTTCCGTGTCCATGCGATCTATCTGCGAAGGCAGGATTTCGTTCGTTTTCACCTATCTCTCCTTTTTTTTCTTAATCCCGGATTCATCTGGTTATTTCAGAACGGTACATTTATTCCGGTTTGCTTTTAGGGCTCTTTGTATGGTTCTACGACTCAACCCCAGCATCACGGCAAGTTCTCGTATTTTCCATCCTTCCAGGTATAACCGTTCTATTTCCCTATTACGTAGTTCCTTCAGCCATTTTTGCTTCCCTCGCGGTTCGTCGTAAAGACATTGCGGAAGAGGGCAGTTTAGACAGGAGTCTAAAAATTCACATCCTTCATCGCGGTAATGGCAGTATTCCGGCAGTAGGTCTGTTTCGCTCTTCTCATCGTCCCCGCTTTCTTCTTCCATTTCTTCATCGCTAATCTCACGCGTCACAAAATCCATATCTCACCTCTCAAAACAAACAATTAAAATTAGCACAAACGTTCTAGTCCAGTCAATAAAAAATTGTCGCCCTTTGGTACTATATGACTTGACAAAAAGTCGCTGATGAACATAAAATTGTGGTCAAATAGTAGTAACTTATCTATCTCGCTTTAACGCCGGTACTGCTAGCTTGATTAACCCTCGTAAGACCAGATAATGATTCGCTAAGACGAATCTATGCCCCTCTCCACATAAGGAGTAAGTATGACAGGTTTTTTTTCAGGATACCGTAGAGTACTCCTTGCCCTGGTACTGCTACTCCCCGTGCTGGCAGTTTTTACGATAGGTTCTCCCGTCCTTGCAGCGCCGGCAATCACCGTCACCCCTAACTCCGGCGCTATCGGAACCAGTATCACTATCAAGGGCTATAATTTTAATTCTTACGTCGGCGACTATATCACCATAACCTTCGGTAACTATGAAGTCATCGGCAGTCCTCTGGAAATTCCGGAATCGGGACTTTTCACCCATCAAATGATAATTCCAGAAATCTCCGGGACCGGGGCAAAATGGATTAGTGTTTATACCACCTCCGCTCCGGTTAACCTGATTACCCGTGTTTCTTTTAACGTTGACGAACCGCAGATGTCTCTCGACAAAACCCAGGGCATCGTCGGCACCGAGGTTAACCTGACCGGACAGGGTTACTATTCCAATCGTATTGTCGACGTATATTACTATGACATTTCCCCGGCAAAACTGGGAGATACTTTCGCATCGGAAACCGGGCAGTTCTCCCTCGATTTCACCATACCCCACAGCACTGCCGGTACTCACCGGATTCTTGCCGTTAATGATAAAGGCAACTTACTGGAAACTATGTTCACGGTAATACCCCAGATAACCGCTAACACCGACTCCGCCGGGCCCGAAAGCCTGATAACCCTGGTCGGTACCGGATTCGGATACCGGACCGACGTTGCCATACACCTGGGGGTTCGTCCCGTCACCACCGTCAGGACCAGCGATAAAGGCGATTTCGAAGTCGTCTTCAATGTACCGGACATGATACCCAAAACATATGAAATGAAAGCACAAGATACCCTGCTGAACAAGGCGACCATACTCTTTACTATTGCCGCTACCACCGGTATCAGCATTAACTCGGGGTCTATTGGTTCGGAAGTAATAATCACCGGCGACGGCTTCTCCGGCGGTCAGGAGATAATGGTCAGCTTCGATGACATTGTTGTTCTCAGCTTCACTGCTGATGTATACGGCGAGTTCACCGAATCTTTCGAGGTCCCGGTAGTCACTGGCGGCAATCACGAAATTACAGTCACCGACGGCGCGTATGTTAAAACCTATCCCTTCTTCGTCGAGGTAGACTCCCCGCAACCACCCGTCCTTCTGTTGCCGGCTGATCAAACGGATACGAGAGCCCTGGCATACTTTGACTGGCAGGATGTCACCGACTTAAGCGAACCGGTAACTTACCGAATCCAGATTGCCGATGACCGGAACTTTTCATCGATAATTATCGATGAATCAGGTATCCCGGATTCGGAATATACCCTGACCGGAACTCAGGCGTTGGCTCCGACTCCCCCGGACCTGCCTTATTACTGGCGAGTGAGAGCCATCGACGGAGCCGGTAACACCGGCGAATGGTCCGCATCATGGTCATTTAATATAAATATCCCGATGATGCCGGTCCTCCTCCTGCCGGAGATTGATAGTACTCACGGAGCCCCGATATATTTTGACTGGCAGGATGCCAGCAGCCTCAATCCCCCCATAACTTACACTTTTCAGATCGGGACCGACCTCGGTTTCTCTTCCGTTGTCCTGGAGAGAATAGGATTGACCGTTTCTGAATACATTCTTACCGATGATGACAAATTACCTAAAACCCAGCCGGATATCCCGTATTTCTGGCGGATTAAAGCCACTGATGATGCCCGGAATGAAGGCGATTGGTCGACACCCCGATCATTTTATTATCAATCGGGGTTTACTTTTCCCTCCTGGGCAATTTATACTCTTATTGGGATAGCCGCCGTTCTGGTCGGTTATCTGGCATACTGGGTGGGGAGGCGAGCAGCTTCTAAGCCACCGGACCGAAAATAGAACTGTGGAGGAACCAATGAAATTACTCAAATTCGGGAAATACCTCGGGATAATTCTGATTGTATCCATAATTATATTCACAATACCTGCTCTACCGGTAATGGCGGGTTCTTTGTTAGTGTCTCCTACTACCGGTCAGGTTGGCACGTCTATCACCATCACCGGAGGAGGATTCGCTCCCACCACAGATCCTCTCAATCCCCAATATGTTATCTTATACTTTTCTAATCAAAGTGCCATCATAGGTCAGCAAATTGGCACCAATGTAACCAATTATAAAACAATTGGGAATCAGGTAACCTCATCAGCGGGTACGTTCTCAGCGACCTTTCAAATACCGAGTAAATATAATAATAACAGCGATGTTACCTCGGGAACACATTATCTTTATGGAGCTCATCATGCTACTCCGTCTCTTATTGAAGCAGTAGCCACTTTCACCGTAACCGGGGGTGATATTACTCTCAATCCCACCATCGGCACGGTTTATTCCCCGATAGTTATTACCGGTGATAGTTTTGCTGCCAATTCGGCGATATCCGTAACTTTTGGCGGAGCCGCGGTACCTATCGAACAGGGGAGTACCACTACCGATGTCTCGGGTGATTTCTCCTCCACCATCCTGGTGCCCGAATCAAGAGCCGGCACCCATGATGTTGTGGTTACCGTATCCGGTTTTGCCGTTACCGCTCAGTTTACGGTGGAACCGGACATGGTTGTCTTCCCCCAATCCGGAGAACCGGGAGACTCAGTCAGTATCACCGGCACCGGCTTTGCTCGCCGGCCGAAACTTGTGGATATTTACTTCAATAATACCTTTATACAGTCTCTACAAACCGACTCCAGCGGTAGCTTCGATCTATCGGCATTCATCATCCCTGACCTCGATCTTCCCGCGGGGACTTACAATATCGAAGCCGAGGACGAAGACCAGAATCTCGCCGTTGCTTCTTTCACCCTTCTCGTCACCGAACCGACAACAACACCCACAACGACCCCGACGACGACTCCGACAACAACCCCACCCGATAACACCGATCTCAGCATTAACACCAGCGGGAATACCGTAGGCTCACTTATCGGGATCGGAGGCGCCGGCTTCACTCCGGGCGGAACTGCCACCCTGACCTATGACGGAGAGCTGGTGGCTACCACCGAAATCGATGAAGCCGGATTATTTATGGTTACTTTCCAGGCGCCGCCCAGTTCCGCAGGCGACCATGTTATAATAGTCACTGACGGCACCAATACCGACGAAGTTACTTATACCGTGGAATCCACACCTCCTACTAATGCTCAGATGAACGAACCTTTAATGGGAGAAAAGGTGAAAATGCCGCTCGTGTTTGACTGGGATGACGTCGTCGATGATAGCATTCCGGTAACCTATAATCTCCAGATATCCTTTGATTCTACTTTCGCAGCAGGCTCCGTTTTACTGGAAAAGACCGAGCTGGCGGTCTCGAGCTATACCCTTACCGAAGTGGAAGAGGCAAGTCTTACCGGCCGCGACCTCCCTTACTACTGGAGAGTGAAGGCTGTCGATGCCGCCCAGAACGAAAGCAGCTGGTCGGGTCCAAGTGAATTTTATATATCCCCGCCGTTTTCCTTCCCCACCTGGGCAATTGTAGTCATAGCCGTTGTAGGAGGTATACTCCTCTTCGGCCTGGGTTACTGGCTCGGTAGAAGAACGGCTTTCTTCTACTAAAACAAGGTAATATGTTAAACTGACCCCCTCCCCTTGTCCTGCACCGGTAAAAAGGAGAGGGGGTTATCTTTTACCCTCTTGACTCTCCGCTTACCGGAGGGTCTATGATATCAGGTGAAGGTACCTTCCTGATATTTTTTAGAAAGGAGATATGTGTTTAAAATCGGCGATTTCTCTCGCATCGGCTTTGTTTCCGTTAAAACCCTGCGCCATTATGATGAAATAGGTCTTCTCAAGCCGATTAAGGTGGACCGTTTCACCGGATACGGCTATTACTCCACCAAGCAGTTGCCCCGTCTGAACTATATCCTGGCCCTCAAAGGACTGGGGTTGTCTCTCGATGAAATTGCGACTCTGGTGAACGATAGCCTCACTACCGCTCAGATGAGAGACATATTCATCTTGAAAAAAGCTGAATTGCAGCAGCGTGTCAATTAAGAACAAAGACGGCTGGCT
>JASFHJ010000053.1:0-7723 GCA_050123255.1 Dehalococcoidia bacterium | reverse complement strand
TTCCAAGGGATACGCCCTTTATTCGTTAAAAGGAAATCATGTGTATGGAACAGTATAAACCGATGGGCGAATTCTTCGATGGGATGTCGAGGGGATACGATGCTCATATGAAAGAGAACGTTGAAGGCTTCGACCAGTTTTATTCATCTGTTGCTGCCGCTATTCCGGAAACAAAGGCTGAACTGGGAATACTGGATATCGGTTGCGGTACCGGGTTGGAACTGGCGGCTATTTTTCAAAGAGCACCGAACGCATTGATTACCGGCGTCGACCTGTCAGGGGAGATGCTGGAGATATTAAGGGATAAATACCCAGATTATCATAATCAAATCAGGCTGGTTCGGGAATCATACGTTACTTTTTCTTACGGCGAAAACATGTACGATGATATTATAAGTGTCATGACGCTTCACCATCTATTGCCTGAGAGTAAGCATAACCTTTACCAGAAAATCAGGCAAGCCCTGAAACCAGGAGGGAAATACATCGAAGGAGACTACATTACAACTCAGGAGAAGGAAAAACAGGTCCGCGATGATTTCTTTAAGCTGCGTAAGTCCGACCCGAGTCTTGTAGACGGAACGCATCATATCGACTTCGAATGCTCGCTGGAGACTCAAAAAGACCTGCTGTTGAAAGCCGGATTTACCAGGGTGGATGTTCTCTGGGAGTACGGTGAAACGGCGGTGTATACCGCGAGTATGTAGATAACAGCCTGTTTTTAGTCTGTATACTCATTTCCTGAATTTAAGTATTGTATGATATATTGAAAATTATCATTTCAGAGGTGAAAATATGGATAAACTGGCTGATCTGGGAATGTTTCTGGGTGGTATTGGTTTCCTGCTTGGCGGCTGCGGCCTGATGTGGTTCATCTCCGAGTGGATTAAGAAGAAATAATAATCCGGGGTGACTTCCCCTTATCCCCGCCCCGTCTAGAATATCTATTCCCACCCAGGCCGCCCTCGCGGCAGTGTGCTTATGGGCAGTAGATAGCCCCGCCTTATCCCCGGATAAAAATCTCCCTTAGTCCCTCCTTATGAAGGAGGGAGACAGATCGGTATAGGGCTATGTTTCTGCGGATGGCACGGTCATCCTCTCCCCTTACGAAGGGGAGAGTTAGAGAGGGATTTATTAAGGGGTGTTCAAGAGGGGCAAAAGCCCCTCTTTTCCTTACGGGCCGGGCGGGTTGGGATAACATAAAAAATAAGGTTATTGTTAATCTACGGTATAATTGATAACATATAAATTACTACTACAAATATAACTATATTAAGAGGATCATATGCCCGGCTGGCTTTTAGAACCATTACACACTCAACGTCTGTACCTGCGTCCCACCCGACCCGGTGATGAAGACTGGATAATCAAACTATTCACAGATGAAGAGGTGCGCCGGTATCTTGGTGGTGCTTTAAGTGAGGCCGAAGCGCGCGATACTATTAAAATAACTGGGGAAAAGTGGGGACATTTTGACGTCGTTGAACGTGAAAGTAACGATGCTATTGGTAGCTTGAGTTTCGCCCGGAAAAGCAGTTTTTGGGAAATATCCTATCAATTACAGAGGAATTTCTGGGGGAAGGGTATTGTCGGTGAAGCCATAAAAGCGGCGCTATCATGGTTCTTTGGTGAAACCGATGTTGAAAATGTTTTCGCCGTAACGCAAACCGATAACGAAAGGTCGTGCCGCTTGTTGGAGAAACTGGGCGCTGAATATGTTAACTCATACGAGTATAAAAATGCCCCACAAAGTCGCTATGTCTTTTTTCGGGATAAATGCGGCATCTCCACCCCCTAGACAAAATTACATAAAACGTGTATAATGGATGCTGTATAACCATGAAAAGCCGGACGTGTTCTACCATAGGGAGATTAATTCTCATCCTTACCGGCCCCTCTCTGACCTAGGAGAGGGGAGTAAGCGGTTGCACCTGATTAATCATCCCTGAGGAGGAACATACACATGGACAAGGTTATAATCTTTGATACCACACTACGTGACGGCGAACAAGCCGCCGGTGGTTCTTTAAACGTTCAGGAAAAGCTGGAGATTGCGCGTCAACTGGAGAAGCTGAACGTCGACGTTATCGAGGCCGGCTTTCCGGTCACTTCGCCCGGCGACTTCGAAGCCGTGCGACTCATCGCTGAAGAAGTGCGTCAGCCGTCTATCTGCGTGCTGACCCATGCCAACCTGAAAGCCGTCGACGATAGCTGGGAAGCGGTCAAAGGAGCCTCCAATCCCCGTATTCACATCGTCCTGTCGTCGTCGGATATACACCTGTTCTATCAGTTGAGGAAAAACCGTGAGGAAATCACCAGGATGTCCTGCGATACGGTGGCTCATGCCCGTCAATACACCGACAACATCGAGTTTTCCGCCATGGACGCCAGCCGCACCGACCCCTCCTACATCCACGAATTACTCAAAGCGGTCATCGATGCCGGGGCTACCACGGTCAACGTCCCGGACACGGTCGGCTACGCCATGCCCCAGCAGTTCGCCGGGTTAATTGAGGGCGTCTTCCAGAACGTACCGAATATAGATAAAGCGGTTGTCAGTATCCACTGCCACAACGACCTCGGTCTGGCCGTCGCCAACAGCCTGGCGGCTATCAGGTACGGCGCCCGGCAGGTGGAATGTACCGTTAACGGCATCGGCGAAAGAGCCGGTAATGCATCTCTCGAAGAAATCGTCATGGCTATCAAGACGAGGGCCGATTTCTTCAACCTGGAAACGAACGTCGATACCCGGCAGATATACCGGACGAGCCGGATGGTCAGCGACCTAACCGGCTTTCCCGTGCAGCCCAACAAGGCCATCGTCGGCGGAAACGCCTTCCGGCACTCTTCGGGACTGCACATCGACGGTATGATTAAGAAGTCGGAGACCTATGAAATCATGAACCCGCGTTCGGTCGGTATTCCGTCGAGTCACCTGGTACTGGGCAAGACCAGCGGACGCCACGCCTTCCGCGAACGGCTCTCCGAGCTGGGCTACAGCCTGAAAGACGAAGATTTAAACAAGGCATTCGCCGCCTTCAAGGAACTGGCGGATAAGAAAAAGGACATCACCGACCGCGATATCGAGTCGCTGGTTGCCGAGGAGCAGCGGACGGTTACCGAACAGTATCACCTTGACCGCCTCCAGGTGACCTGCGGCGACCGCGGTATTCCCACCGCAGCGGTCCGGCTTATCGGGCCGGACGGCGGGGTGATGGAGGATGCCGCCCTGGGTACCGGGCCGGTGGACGCGGTCTATAAGGCCATCAACCGCCTCGTCAGTCTACCCAATTCGCTGACTGAGTTTTCGGTCAAGTCCATTACGGAAGGCATCGACGCCATCGGCGAGGTGCTGATACGGATTGAAAGCGACGGCGTGACCTATACCGGTCGCGGGGCGGATACGGATATTATCGTTTCCAGCGCCAAGGCTTATTTGAACGCCCTCAACCGTCTGCTTGCCGTCCGGCGAAAGAACGCCTGAAGTTGATATTGAACAGGGGACAAGGGCCGGCGTTCACCGCAAGCTGAGTTGTATCGATTTTCTTAAATGGGTATAATCGGTATAGCCCGTTCACACCTATCGGATGGTAATTCGTCGGTCTCTATCTGGAAATATAACCCGGAAGGAAATACCTTGAATTTAATAGAAAAAATACTAGCAGAGCATACTGATAAAAAGGAGGTCGGCCCCGGCGAATTCATCAATGCCAGGGTGGATGTAGTCCTGTCCAACGATATCACCGCGCCTATCGCTGTCCGCGAGTTCCGTAAACTGGGTGTGGACAAGGTTTTCGACCCGTCGAAGATCGTCATGGTCGCCGACCACTTCGTGCCGAACAAGGATATACCCTCCGCCGAGCAGGCCAAGATTATGCGTGATTTCTGCCGTGAGCAGGGCATTAAGTATTACGAGGTCGGGGAGATGGGCATTGAGCACGTCATCCTGCCGGAAAAGGGACTGGTCCTGCCCGGCGATGTCGTCGTCGGTGCCGATTCCCATACCTGTACCTACGGGGCTGTCGGGGCTTTTGCCACCGGCATGGGTTCAACCGACATCGCGGCGGCCATGGCTACCGGCGATATCTGGATGAAGGTGCCGCCCACCATCAAGTTCGTTTACGAAGGCACCCTGGGGAAATGGGTGGGGGGCAAGGACCTGATTCTCTATACCATCGGTGACATCGGCGTGGACGGCGCGCTATATTCGGCGATGGAGTTCACCGGCACGGCTATCGAGGAGCTTTCCATGGACGGTCGTTTCACCATGGCGAACATGGCTATCGAAGCCGGTGGTAAAGCGGGAATATTCCACGTTGATAATAAAACACAGCTTTACATAAAGTCTAGACAGCAGCGTGATTCCTACCTCGTCTACGAACCGGATGTCGATGCCGGGTATGCCCGGATAGTGGAATACGATGTTTCTCATATCGAGCCGCAGGTATCCTTGCCGCATTCGCCGGCTAACGCCAGGCCGGTCAGCGAGGCAGGGGATATCGAAATCGACCAGGTGGTTATCGGCAGCTGTACCAACGGACGCCTGGACGACCTGCGCTTGGCTGCCCAGGTTTTGAAAAAGAAAAAAGTACATCCGCGGGTTAGATGTATCATCATCCCGGGCTCTCAGCAGGTCTACCTGGACGCCCTGAACGAAGACCTGATTGAAACCTTCATTAAAGCCGGAGCCGCGGTCAGTACGCCTACCTGCGGGCCGTGCCTCGGCGGTCACATGGGTGTCCTTGCCGACGGCGAACGCTGCGTATCCACCACCAACCGTAACTTTGTCGGCAGGATGGGCCACACCGGCTCCGAGGTATACCTGGCGAATCCGGCGGTGGCGGCGGCCAGCGCTATTGCCGGCAGGATTGCCGGTCCGGATGACGTTCTCGGGCAGGCGGCGAAGAACGGCAACAATTCGGTATAAATCCCTAAGGGTTATTTAGTTCTTGTCCTTTGGAGTGTTTCTTTAACCTGTCTTGAGTCCTTTCTGTGTGAGGTAGAGGTAGATGGCTAAGATGAAAGAAACCTGGAAACAAAAACTGGTATCGACGGCGGAAAAGAACGATTTGCCGAAAGTGGTCGAAGTAAATGAGAAGATGAGCAAGAAATGGGGCGAAGGCACCTGCGTAATACCGTCGCCGGTTGAGGTGGATGCCACCATGCGGAGCGTCCCGGAAGGAAAGCTCCTGACGATTAACCGGATACGCGAGGTAATGGCGAAGAAATACAACGCCACCTTCGGCTGACCGATTACCACCGGCATATTTGTCGGGATAGCGGCTCGGGCAGCCGAAGAGGATGCCGCCGAAGGCAGGGAAGATATCACGCCTTACTGGCGCACCATCAAAGCAGGCGGTAAGCTAAACGAGAAGTACCCCGGCGGAGCGGAAACCCAGGCCGAGAGGCTCATGGCGGAGGGCCACGAGATAGAGCCCGGCCGAGGCAAACAGCCGCCCAAAGTGAAGGACTGGGAAAGCAAGCTGGTGGAATTATAAATCAATAAACTATATTCCTCTCCCTTGATGGGAGAGGTAAGGTGAGGGTGAAAAAACAAAAGCTGAAATATCCCCCCTCACCTTAGTCCTCTCACCCGGAGGGAAGAGGAGATTTTACGGGGAGAAATAGCATGAAACTTAAAGGAAAAGTGCATAAATACGGCGCCGACGTCAATACGGACGTCATCATCCCGGCGCGTTACCTTAACGTATCCGACCCGGATGAACTCGCCAGACACTGCATGGAGGACATCGACGCTGATTTTCTGAAAAATATGAAAAAAGGCGATATTATCATGGGTACCAGCAACTTCGGCTGCGGTTCCTCGCGGGAGCATGCCCCGCTGGCTATCAAGGCGGCGGGGGTGTCCTGCGTTATCGCCGCGACGTTCGCCCGTATCTTTTTCCGTAACTCCATCAACATCGGCTTGCCGCTGCTGGAATGCCCGGAAGCGGTCAAGAATACGGAATCCGGTGATGAGCTCGAAATCGACCTTGAAAAGGGCGAGATAACCAACGTAACCCGGGGTGCCGCCTATCAGGCGGAACCCTACCCCAGGTTTATGGCCGACCTGATAAAGGTCGGCGGACTGATTGAATATACCAGGAAACGCCTGGCTAGCAGGAGGATATAACGTGAACTTTAACCTGATAGTATTACCCGGAGACGGAGTAGGCCCCGAAGTATGCACCGAGACCATCAAGGTCCTCGAGGCGGTAGCCGGGAAATACGGACACAAACTGGAACTGGAATACCGGCATGTCGGCGGTATCGCTATCGACGAGGAAGGAGAAGCCATCACTGCGACCACGATTGATGTTTGTAAGCAGAGCGACGCCGTGCTGCTGGGAGCCGTCGGTGGTCCCAAGTGGGACGACCCCCTGGCGAAAACGCGCCCGGAGGACGGTCTGCTGCTGCTCCGCAAGGAACTCGGTCTCTTCGCAAACCTGCGGCCGGTTAAGGTCCACGATGTACTGGTCAACGGCGCCAATCTGAAGCCCGACATCATCAAGGGCTCCGACTTCATTTTCGTGCGCGAGTTGACTGGAGGACTGTATTTCGGCGCGCCCAAACGACGCTGGAAGAAGAACGGCGTGCGCTGGGGCGTGGACTCCATGCTCTATTCCGAGGAGGAAATCGAGCGCATTATCCGGGTGGGCTTTGAGTTGGCGCGGCAGCGCGGTAAGAAACTTATATCGGTAGATAAGGCTAACGTTCTGGAGTCGTCGCGACTCTGGCGGCAGGTGGCCGTGGAAGTCCACGAAAAGTACCCGGATGTTGAACTGGAGCACATGCTGGTGGACGCCTGTTCCATGCGCATTATCCAGAACCCGCGTTACCTGGACGTGCTGGTGACGGAAAATACCTTCGGGGATATCCTCACCGACGAGGCTTCCATGCTGGCCGGTTCAATGGGTATGCTGCCCTCGGCAAGCCTGGCGGCCGTGCCCGAATCGGGTAAGAAAATATTCGGTCTTTACGAGCCCATCCACGGCAGCGCCCCGCGTAGAGCGGGACTGGATATGGCCAATCCTATCGCCATGATTTTCAGCGTCGCCATGATGCTGCGGTATTCACTGGCTCTTGAGAAGGAAGCCGATGCCGTCGAGGCGGCGGTCGAATCCGTCCTGCGGGAAGGTTACCGCACCTATGATATAATGGACGAAGATATGACCAAGGTCGGTACCAGAGAAATGGGCGACCTGGTTGCCGGGAAAGTGGCAGGAAAAAAATGACGTCGGTAGAGTTGTACGATACTACGCTGCGTGATGGAGCCCAGAGCGAAGGGATATCCTTTTCTCTGGCGGATAAGCTGCATATAACCCAGAAACTCGATGAGCTTGGCATTCATTACATCGAGGGCGGCTGGCCCGGCTCCAATCCCAAGGACGCCGAATTCTATCGGGAAGTTAAAAAGCTATCCCTGAAACAGGCGCGTATTGCTGCGTTCTGCAGCACCCGCCGCGTCAACGTGAAAGCAGAAGACGATAATAACCTGCTCATGGTAGTGAAAGCCGGCGTCAAGCTGGCAACAATCGTTGCCAAGAGCTCTGATTTACAGGTGATACATGTTCTGGGGACTACCGTTGAAGAAAACCTGAAGATGATATCTGACTCCATACGCTACCTGAAGTCGAAAGGAATCGGCGTATTCTTCGACGCCGAGCATTTCTTCGACGGTTATAAATCCGATGCAAAATATGCCCTCAAGACTCTGGAGGCG
>JASFHJ010000052.1:0-7742 GCA_050123255.1 Dehalococcoidia bacterium | reverse complement strand
AGTTGAAAGCTACCCCGACCGTCAGGCCGGTATTATCGGCCGTCAGATCAACCGCTTCCCCGATGGCCTGTTTCAGTCTGTCGGTAATCCCTTTAAGGCTGCCGACATGACGTATCTTCACATTGTTTTTATGCAACTCACGGGATTCTTCGCCGATAACCCGCTCCAGCAGACGGAACAACCCGATTACTTCTTCGTCGGGGCGGTTCCAGTTCTCGGTGGAAAATGCGTAGAGCGTTACGAAATCGATACCGTTCTCTCCAAGATACTTGATGATGGGGCGAATGTTTTTCACCCCGGCCTGATGTCCTTCATGGCGCGGTAAACCGCGTTTTTCCGCCCATCTGCCGTTACCGTCCAGGATAAAAGCGATGTGAGAAGGGTTCTTTCCTGTTGTGTCTGAATTCGACGCCATAATGGCTATAACCAGTTGGTAAAGGTCTCAGATAATACGGTTAGACTTCCTTAAGATCCTCTTCCTTAGCGACACCGATTTGTTCGACCTCGGTGATATGTAAATCGGTGACATTTTGCAGTTGCTCCTGAGCTCTCTTTAGTTCGTCCTGGGAGATATCTTTGTCCTTTTCCATTTTTTTCAGGTCGTTGAGGGCTTCGTGACGTAAAGTACGTATGGCTACCTTTCGTTCCTCCACCCTTTTATGGACTACTTTGATAAGCTCCTCCCGGCGCTCTTCACTGAGCGGCGGTATGCTGATGCGAATGATATTGCCGTCGTTGGTGGGATTCAATCCCAGCTCCGTCTTTTGTATTGCTTTCTGGATATTACCGATGGTGTTTTTATCCCACGGTTGAATTACCAGGAGCCCGGCTTCGGGAGCGGATATACCCGCCATATGATTTAAAGGCGTGGGAACACCGGCGTAGTCGACCTTGATATGCTCGATAAGCGCCGGGGTTGCGTGACCCGTGCGGATGGCCGCCAGGTCTTCGCGGAATACCTTGATGGAGGATTTCATCTTGTTCTCTATGTTGATCAGCTCGTCATTTACCATATCAACTTTCACCTGATACGAGAGTACCTATCGACTCGCCGAGAACCACCTTTCGCAAGCTGTCGCGAGTTTCAAGGTCGAACACGATAATCGGTAGTTTGTTCTCCAGGCACAACGATATCGCCGTGGCATCCATTACCTTAAGTCGTTTGTTCAGGGCTTCGAGGTAAGTAATCCTTTCGTACCTTTTCGCTGCGGGATCTTTCCGTGGGTCGGCGGTATATATGCCATCCACTTTATTTTTACTCATCAGTAAAACGTCGGCGTTGGTTTCCACAGCCCTGAGGGCAGCGGCGGTATCGGCAGTCATGTAGGGATTACCGGTGCCGCCGGCAAAGATAACCACCCTCCCCTTTTCCAGGTGACGGATAGCGCGTCTTCGTATAAAAGGTTCGGCGACCTGCCTGATTTCCAGGGCCGATTGAGTCCGGGTATCCACACCCTCACGTTCCAGTATATCCTGGAGGGTGAGGGCGTTGATTACCGTTGCCAGCATCCCGGCGTAATCGGCGGTAACTCGCTCCATGCCTTCAGCTTCGGCTTTGGCTCCGCGCCAGATATTGCCGCCTCCCACAACCACAGACACACTAACGCCGAGGTTGACCACTTCACGAATCTGTTTGGCTATTTCTGTAACCGTTGCGGTGTCGATACCGGAACGATGCGAACCGCTTAAAGCTTCGCCGCTTATCTTGAGTAATACCCGCTTGTATTTAACTTCAGGCATTTTTACTCTCTAGTTACCCAGTTCGTAGCGGATGAACCTGCCTATGGTAATGTTTTCACCGACTTTAGCAATAGTCCCGGTAATGACGTCCTTAACTGTCTGGCTCGGGTCTTTAATATAAGGCTGGCTGAGCAAACAGGCTTCTTCAGGAACAGCGTCGGCGTCTTCCGGGATATCTTCTTCGGAGATATACTGCGGATCAAGAGCAGCCACCTGCATCGCCAGGCAATGAGCTAATTCCTGAAATTCGTCGGTACGGGCCACGAAATCCGTCTCGCAGTTGATTTCTATCATCGCCCCGATGCGTCCGGCGGTATGAATATAGGCTTCGACCAGTCCCTGGTCGGTAGCCCTGCCGGCTTTCTTCTGGGCTTTAGCCAGCCCCTTTTCCTTGAGAATTTCCAGGGCTTTATCAATATCGCCTTCAGTTTCCAGCAGGACGCTGCGGCAATCCATAATTCCCGCCCCGGACTGGGAACGCAAGTCCTTAATCATATCTGTAGAGATGTCCAAGTTTCCTCCTTATTCTTCATCAGGTGTGAAAATCAACGGCTCGGATAAGTCGAGTTCGGATTCGACTTCACCGCCCGCCTCCGGCTCGTCCGGCATTACGGCGGTGGTCTGTTCCAGACCTGTTTTACCCTCGATAACCGCTTCGGCAATTTTATTGCACACCAGCTTTATAGCCCGGATAGCATCGTCGTTGGCCGGGACGGGATAATCGATATCATCCGGATTGCAGTTAGTATCGACAATAGCCACAAGGGGTACGCCCATGCGGCGTGCCTCGGCGATAGCGATGTGTTCTTTGGTAGGATCGATGATGAAAAGAGCGCCGGGCAGCGTGGTCATTTCTTTGAAACCGCCCATCTGCCGGTTCATCTTCTCTATCTTCTCGTTGATTTTCAGGATTTCTTTCTTGGTGAGTCTGCCGAATTCCCCGCGCGATTGCTGGTCTTCCATGCGTACCAGCTGGTCGATACGCGCCTGGATGGTCGCGAAGTTGGTGAGCATGCCGCCCAGCCAGCGCTGGTTGACGTAGTACATTTCGCAGCGTTTGGCTTCTTCCTCGACGGATTCCTGCGCCTGTTTCTTGGTGCCGACAAAGAGTATCGCTTTCCCCTCGGCGACGGTATCACGCACGAAATCGCAGGCTTTATCCAGCATGACGGCGGTCTGTTCCAGGTCGATAATGTGGATGCCGTTACGCTTGGTAAAGATGTACTGCTTCATGCGGGGGTTCCAGCGGCCGGTCTGATGCCCGAAGTGGGCGCCGGCTTCTAACAGTTGCTTGATGGTAGCTGTATCTGGCAAGTTAATTGACCTCCCATAGTATATTAATCATAAGTATCAGGATGTGGTCTAATACAGTATAACATACATACAATCCGAACGGCAATAGACTTATGTTAAGAATACGGGAAACAAACCGAGGCTGGAGAGTAGACAATTAGCTATGAATTGTTTTTCGGGTTATGTTAAGCGGAGCTACTATTCCTCGTGGAAGAGGATGGGTTCGTAACTATACACCCAGGCCATCCAGAGATTAAAGCGTTCCGTATATAGTTTGGCTACCAGCAAGTTACCTTCAGCCCGGATATCGGTGGCGGTAACAATCTCTGTCCAGGGCATCTCCAAGTCGATTATCTCGGTAGTGTTAATCCGCTCCTCCAGGAGGGAGACATTCGCCTCAGCATCGGCGGGATTTTCATGGTATAGTACTATCAAGGTAAACAAACCGTTTTCGTCTTTACCGGAGGCAGCGCCGAAGGTAAGGAATTTCTTTAACCGGGGGCCCGGGTAATCTCCAGGAAAATCAGGGTCGCCGTTAGCCATGGACTCATTACCCACTATTACCGAATATACTCCCAGTTCGGACATTTTACCGACTATCTCGGCATACTCCGGCAAGTCCGCCAGGCTTTCTACCCTGTTCTGGCTGGCATCAATCATCGCTTTAACATTTTCCAGGCTGGCTGAACAGAAAAGGTAGTCATCCGTAACCGCCAGCGGCATAGCCCTGCCCAGCATATCGATGTGCGGCGGAACAAGCCCTGAACTACGACTTTGGTCAATATGGATTTCATGACCGTCACCCCAGGTGTGGATGGTAACGCCACGGTATTTTTCATTATCATAGGCTGCTACCGCCCAGTTGGGCCATTCGTCTTGGTTTTCCAGAGCGTCACGGGTAGCTTTGGGGTCATACTGGCCGATAGCCGCCACTACGTCATTCGGAGGCACACCGGCCTGAATTTCTAAGTCGACACTGGCAAAACTATACCCAACGTTTTTATCCTGGATAATCCCTTGAGAAGCATAATGCCCCCAGCCGACAATATCGGAACCAGAATTTAATGGTATTCGTGTGATGTTGATTTCCTTCTCACGTATCAGGTCAGTGAATTCCTGGAACGATACCGATTGTTGGTCAAGTTCAGCCAGAGATATGCCGACTGCTTCAAAGGACGAGGCATAATCATTGATGATGATAAAGTTTTCATTTACATTCACGCTTGTTGGCACCAGCTTAAGTAACTGACCTAAACGGTCTGACTTCTCCGGTCCGGCGCACCCTCCGAGTAATGGAAAGACAACTGCCAGGAGAATAATCGCCAGTACTAAAGGTATGAGTTTGGTTGTTGTGTTCATCCCTACACCTTTCTAATCAGTGATTTAGAAGTTCAATTCTTGTATAGCATTATAACCTCAAGTATGTCAATTATATTATGTTCAGTACCAACACCCTTTTCTAAACCGTTTAAAATAATAGTTCACGAAGAAACCGGGAGGAGTTTTAGTCAAGAATCTGATTGTTAATCTTCACTCTTGACAAAACTTCCAATCTCGTGTTAACCTATAAGACAACCTAATTATGTAAAGGCTGTGAACAGGAGTAGTAAGTTCTACAGCGGGGCTCAGAGAGTCGGGCAAGGTGTGAGCCGACGCCAGCGCCGGAACCGAATGGACCTGGAAGCCGCAAGCTGAACGATTATATCAAGTAGGCTTTGCCGCAGGGGAAGCGTTAAAGTATCCCAGGGTATCGAGCCATTACTCCGTACCTGATCGAGATGGTCCTTCCGCCGAAGGACCAAGAAGGGTGGCACCGCGGAAGCTAGCCTCCTGCCCCTTCAAGGGCCGGAGGCTTTTTTATTTGGTGAGAAAATGTATTATCCGAGTCTGGAAGAAGTAAAGAAACTGAGCAAACAGGGCAACCTGATACCGGTTTACCGCGATATCAAGGCGGACCTGGAGACGCCGGTATCGGCATACCTGAAGATAGCCAGGGGAAGCTATTCGTTTTTACTGGAATCCGTCGAAGGCGGCGAGAGACTGGCACGCTATAGCTTTATCGGCACGCAGCCGTCGCTGGTAATCAGTACATCCTGCGAGAAAGCTACCGATCCCCTGCTGCTTATCGAGCAGGAATTCAAGCATTTCCAGCCGGTAAACATCGATGGCCTGCCGCGTTTCCACGGCGGTATGGTGGGTTACCTCAGCTACGAGCTGGCGCGCTATTATGAAAAACTCCCTTCTCCGGATAACGACCCCCTGGGCCTACCGGAGTCGGTGATGATGCTGGCGGATACTTTACTGGTATTCGACCACCTCACCCACACGATAAAAGTAGTCTCCCATGCTTATCTGAACGGAGACATCGAAACGGCCTACCGGGCGGCGGTGAAGAGAATCGACGGATTGGTGGACAGGCTGCATCAACCGGTGCCGCAACAGCCGATAATAAAATCCGAGGAAATTATCAGCACGGTATCATCCAACCTGACCAAAGAGCAGTACATGGCTAATGTCGAACGCGCCAAGGAATACATCTTCGATGGAGATATCATCCAGGTGGTGCCCTCCCAGCGGCTCTCGCGGCCGACTCATGCGAGCCCCTTCGCTATCTACCGGTCGCTGCGTTCGGTAAATCCGTCACCCTACATGTATTACCTGCACCTTGGCGACGTCCATATCGTCGGGGCATCCCCGGAACTGCTGGTACAGGTGGAGGACGGAATCGTTTCCAACCACCCGATTGCCGGCACCCGGCCTCGCGGTCAGGACGCTGCCGAGGACAAAGCCCTGGAAGAAGACTTGCAGAAGGACGAAAAAGAGATAGCCGAGCACATTATGCTGGTCGACCTCGCCCGGAACGACGTCGGAAGAATCAGCGAGCCGGGCACGGTGGAGGTAACCCAGTTTATGGAAATAGAACGCTACTCGCACGTGATGCACCTGGTATCGCACGTGCAGGGGAAACTAAAAGAGGGATATACCCAGTTCGACGCCATGCGCGCCTGTTTCCCCGCCGGTACGGTATCCGGCGCCCCCAAGATACGCGCCATGGAAATAATCGCCGAGCTTGAACCGGACAAAAGAGGGCCATATGCCGGGGCGGTAGGTTACTTCGACTTTTCCGGGAACATGGATACCGCTATCGCCATACGCACCATCGTCATTAAAGACGGCGAGGCTTACCTGCAGGCCGGCGGAGGAGTGGTCGCTGACAGTATCCCTGAAAACGAATACCAGGAAAGTCTGAATAAAGCCCAGGCATTACTTACCGCGATTGACCGGGCGGAAGCTGGATAAAATGTTGCTCTTGATAGATAATTATGATAGTTTTACCTATAACCTCTACCAGTACCTCTGCGAACTGGGGGCTGAAGTTACCGTAGCCAGAAACGACAGGATTACGGTGGATGGGATAAGGGAGATGGCACCGGAAAAAATCGTGATATCGCCGGGACCGGGTTACCCGCGGGACGCCGGTATATCCAACGATGTGGTCCGGGAGTTCGGGGAATTTATTCCCTTACTCGGGGTGTGCCTGGGGCATCAGTGCCTTGCCGAAGCATACGGGGGAATCATCGACCATGCCGGCGAAATCAAGCACGGTAAATCATCACAAATTCACCACGACGGTAAGGGTGTTTTCAAGGGACTGACCAATCCTTTCCCGGCGATTCGCTATCATTCTCTGTCCGTAAGACCGGAAACCGTACCGGAGGTTCTTGAAGTTACCGCCCGGACGGATAATAATATCATCATGGGGCTGCGCCACCGGGAATATCCCGTTGAAGGCGTACAGTTCCACCCGGAATCTATCATGACCGAAGTAGGTAAGGATTTATTAAGAAATTTCCTGGAAAAAGGACAGGAACATGATTAAAGAAGCAATAATATCGCTGGTAGCCGGGGATTCGCTGGATTTTGACCGGGCATCCGGCGTCATGGAAGAAATCATGGGCGGCCAGGCGACACCCGCCCAGATAAGCGCCTTCATCACCGCCCTGAACATGAAGGGCGAAACCCCCGACGAGATAGCCGGACTGGCACGGGTCATGCGCGCCCGGGTTACCCGGGTGATGACCACCGGTCCGACCATCGATATCGTGGGGACCGGCGGCGATGGTTCCAACAGCTTCAATATATCCACCACCACCGCTTTCGTGGTGGCCGGCGCCGGCCTCAAGGTCGCCAAGCACGGCAACCGGGCGGCTTCCAGCCAGACCGGCAGCGCCGATGTACTGGAAGCGCTGGGAGTACGACTGGAACTGAGCCCCGAGGCTGTCGCCGAATGTATCGATAAGGTGGGAATCGGCTTCATGTTCGCTCCTTCCTTCCATCCCGCCATGAAACACGCCGCCACGCCGCGTCGCGAGATAGGCATCCGTACAGTATTCAATATACTCGGTCCGCTGACCAATCCGGCTCACGCCGACCACATGCTGCTGGGCGTTCCCAGCGAAGACCTCGGCAACAAGATAGCTTCCGTACTGCACCGCCTGGGCACCCGGCATTCGCTGGTAGTGCACAGTCGTGACGGCATGGACGAGATTTCCATCAGCGGGGCATCGGTAATCTGGGAAATCAAGGGGGAGGAAATGTCGGAGCCCTACGAAGTCTTCCCCTATCATTTCGGCTTCAAGAAGGGCGAACAGAGTGAATTAAATGGCGGTAAACCGGGTGAAAATGCCCTCGTATTGCGCCGGTTGCTC
>JASFHJ010000051.1:0-7901 GCA_050123255.1 Dehalococcoidia bacterium | reverse complement strand
GACGACTTTATAAAAGCAGCCCAGGAAACAGCTGCAGACGCTATCCTCGTCTCTTCCCTGAGCGGCCATGCCAATGTACTGGTCAAGGGATTTAGAGACAAATGCAATGAAGCCGGGTTGAAAGGCATCAAGCTTTATCTGGGCGGCCAGTTAATCATCGGAGAGATGGAATGGCCGGACATAGAGAAGTTGTACAAGGATATAGGCTTTGACCGGGTGTATTCGGCGGACGTGGAGGTAGAGCAGGTGATTGCAGATCTTGAGGCAGACCTGAAATAGAGAAAGGTGAATTTCGCATGGAAGTCAGAAATAAAAGACTGAATGATGAAGAGTTTCAAAAGGAGAGGCAGGAAGTACTTGCCCTGTGGCCGACGGGCAAGGAAGTCGACCTTGACGAAGCGATAGAATATCAAAAAAAGCTGTTACCGAATCGTAACTATCCCCTGAAGGTAGCCGAGGCAAAGAAAAACGGCACTCAGTTAATACGTACCGATTCCGGTGTAGCCACGATAGATGGTGAAATAGAGTTATTCAAGTGCCTGCAGGACGAAGGCGGCGCCGACCTGCTGGGTTCAATAATCGATAGCTTTACCCGGGAACTGGAGTTCGAGCGGGCTGAGGCAGGATTGAAAGAGAGTCAGAAGTTGGGAAGGACGGCAATCAATGGTTTTCCCATCGTGGTCCACGGTGTTAAGAAGACACGGAAAGTGATAGAGGCGGTGAACCTGCCGGTACAATTAAGGACTCCGGCGGCTGACGTAAGGCTTTCGATGGAAACAGCGTTCGCCTCCGGGCATACCAGTTCAACCGGGGCACCGTTAACGTCCTGTTTTAATTTCGCCAAGGAATACCCCCTGGATAAGTGTTTGCGTAATTACAAATACTGTTACCGCCTGATGGGATATTATCAGGAACGAGGTATACCGATAGGTCCGGAATTCGGGGGCACCTTCCCGCACAACGCTCCGTATAGCATGGTGTTCTCTCTAGGTATATTGCAGGGTCTGATGGCCGCGGAACAGGGTGTGAAGCATATTATCTTCGGCATCTACGGCATGCCGGGAAACTTCGCCCAGGATGTCGCCGCCATCAAGATGTATCCCAAGATTGGGGAGGAGTATCTGCAGAAACTTGGATATAAGGATGTCGAGGTATCGATAATGGCATCCTGCTGGGGCGGGGTGTTCCCCGAAGATACCGCCGAGTCCTTTGCTGTTATCTGCCTGAGCGCCGTCGCCGGTATGCTGGGCCGGGCCCAGATAATCCATCTTAAGACGATACAGGAGAGTAAAACCATTCCGAGTAAAGAGGCCAACGCCGCCAGCCTGAGAGCCGGTAAAAAAGTGATTAACATGATGAAAGACCAGAGTATCCGGCTGGATAATAAAGCGGTGGAAATAGAAGCCAAAATGCAGGAGATGGAGACAAAGGCGATTATAGACAAGGTATTGGAGATGGGAGACGGCGACGTCATGGTAGGGTCGCCGAAAGCGATAGAAACCGGTGTTTTAGATGAGGCCTTTGCCGTCACGACATATGCCAAAGGCAAGGTAATGGCTGCCCGGGACAACGAGGGAGCCATGAGGTATCTCGACCACGGTAATTTACCGTTCAATCAGGAGATAATAGATTTCCACAAAGAGAAGCTGGCCGAGCGAGCCAAGGCCCAGGGAAGGGAAATCGATTACAAGAACGTAATCGATGATCTTCTGGCCATAAGCAAGGGGCCTCTCGTAACGAGGTAGTACAGAAAACGCTTTTTTTCCAGTTAAGAGCGGTGAAAAGGGTTATACAGGAAATTAAAAAAGTATCATAGAAAGTACCGATTTAATCCGACTTGTTACGGTGGAACTAATAAACAAATACAGGGAGGTAGAACATGTTGCTTGAAAATAAAACGGCCATTGTTACCGGGGGTGCCAATGGAATCGGGCGGGGAATTTCCTTATTATTTGCCGAGGAAGGTTGCTCCATAGCTATTGCCGATCTTAACGAAGAAGCAGCCAACGAGACCCTTAAAGAAATCGCCAAAAGGGGATCGGACGGAATCTTCGTTAAGTGCGATCACACCAAAAGCGACCAGGTAAATAACATGGTGGAAAAGGTTATCGCCAAGTACGGCAAGATAGACATCCTGGTCAATAACGCCGGCTGGTTTGGTCAATTTACTCCTATCGCGGATTTGACCGAAGAAGAATGGGACAGATCACTCGACGTGAACCTGAAGGGGGTATTTCTATGCTGCAAGGCAGTATCCCCGTACATGATGAAACAACGATACGGCAAAATCGTTAATATGGCTTCACTGGCCGGACTTACGGCCGGACCTCCCAACGCTCATTACAGTTCCGCCAAGGGGGGCGTAATCTCGCTGACTCACGATTTATCCAGTCAGTTCGCCGCTTACGGCATTACCGTGAACTCGATTCTACCCGGACTAATCCGGACGGGCATGTGGGACCACAGCGTAGCGCCCGGAACGGATGTCGACGAACATTTACAGAAGCGGGCCGATGAGATGATACCTTTGCACCGCGTGGGTATGCCGGAGGATGTAGCGAGGGTGGCGCTTTTCTTCGCATCGTATCTTTCCGACTACGTAACCGGCGACCGCCTCATCGTCGGCGGGGGCCTGCCGTTCCATTCCCAGGTACCGCCCCTTCCGCCGCTTCCCGAATAACAATGTAATTCTCCCGGCAGGCAGGCTCAATCAAGTTTGTTGAGAAAAGCTCTTCGAAAATTAACGAGGAGGAATAAGGAGATGAAAGCAGCAATCTATTACGGACCCGGAGATATCAGGGTTGAGGAAATCCCAACGCCCCACGCCGGGCCCCTGGGAGCGGTGGTAAAAATCGAGGCGGCCGGCGTATGCGAGATAATGGACGGGGCGGCCTGGCAGAAGCGGGGCTTTAAGCCCACCGAAATCGGGAAGGCACGCGGCCATGAGTGGAGCGGTGAGATTGTTGAACTCGGTTCCGAGGTAACAGGTTTTAACATCGGCGACAGGATATACCAGAACGCCGTTTTTAAACCCTGCTATACGTGCGAATACTGCAAGCTGAGTGATTACTGGCGTTGTATCAACTGGAGAGACGGGCTGATACAGCGCGGCATACACGGCGCGATGGCCGAATACCTGTGGATACCATTTTTAACCACGGAAACGGCGGCGATACTGCCGAAATCATTGAGTTTCCGGGACCTGGCCATGGTGGAACCGGTAGGCCTGGGAACAGGAGTCGCCAGGAAAGCCAGGGTTGATGACGTTACCCTGGTGGTCGGGCAGGACCTGGTGGGACTATCGGCGGTAATCAAACTCAAGGAAATGGGAGTAAAGAAGGTCATCGCGGTCGACTATGCGGAGATACGTCTCCAGGCTTCAAAAGAATGCGGCGCCGATGTTGTAATAAACAGTCTTAAAGACGATCCCGTGAGAATCGTGATGGAGGAGACAAAAGGCAACGGGGCCGACGTAACGATACTGGCAGACAAAAGACCGGTGAGTCTACTGCATGCTATAGGGTCGACCTGTTGCGCCGGCATTATCTGGACAACGACATATTATTATCATCCTTTGGTGATCGATCCCGCCGTGAAGGCCGGGGAGTCGTTCTGGATAGGCCCCGGGACAGGGTATGAAAGTCCTCCCATCAATTTCGATCCCAAGTTACTGACAATCCATACGGCCTGGGGCACCTTAGGCCCCCGGGTCCAGCGCTGGCTGGAAGCTGCCGAATATATGGAAGCCGGGAAAATAACTGCCGAAAAATACGTTACTCACGCATATCCTCTGGAAAAAACCAGGGAAGCCTTTGACATGACAGTTAATCCTCACGAATCAATAAAAGTGCTGATTGAGCTATGATATCCGGGTAAAAAGGGGGAAGACAGGAATTGAACAGTAAGGAAGGATGGCCGGGCTTAACGACAGAGGAAATAATCGAACCGGAACTACCCATCTGCGACCCCCATCATCATCTCTGGGATACGCCGGGCAGACAATATCTGCTGGACGAACTATTTCAGGACATCGGGGGCGGGCATAACATCGTGCAGACGGTCTTTATTGAAAGCGCTTCAGCCAGGCAATATGACGAACCCCAGATAATGCAGCCGGTGAACGAAACTGAATTCACGCATGAAATCACTGCGTCAAAATCAAGCAGTAAATACGGAAAGACTAAAGTTGCCGCGGGGATAGTAGGTTTTGCGGATTTCACCTTAGGTTCCGGAGTGGTGCCGGTACTGGAGGCACATCTGGCGGCCAGCGACCGGTTCCGGGGCATAAGGCAGATATGCTCCTGGGACGCTAACTCCGACATTATCCATTCCACCGCCGCTCCCGGACTGCTCATGGATACCGGATTCCGCGAAGGCGCGGCCTGTTTGCAGAAATACGGCTTGAGTTTCGAAACATTTATATACCATCCACAGCTAACGGAGCTGGTGGATATGGCCAGAGCCTTACCGGATATAACCATAATTTTAGACCATATCGGGGGGCCTCTGGGAATCGGCCCTTATGCCGATAAAAGAGACGAAATATTCCTCGAATGGAAGAAAGCAACAGCGGACCTATCGGCCTGTCCCAATGTTTTCATTAAGCTGGGCGGACTCGGTATGCCGATCTGCGGTTTTGGCTGGAGCGAGCGGGACGTTCACCCGAATTCAACCGAAATAGCCACAGAAACTGCGCCCTATTATCTGTGGTGCATTGAAAAATTCGGCGTGGGACGCTGCATGTTCGAGAGTAATTTCCCGGTTGATAAAGCTTCGTATTCTTATGACATAATGTGGAACGCTTTCAAGCGAATTTCCAAAGACTTTTCACCGGAGGAACGGGCGGCTCTGTTTTACGATACTGCCGTAAAAGCATACCGTCTCTAAAGCAGTATTCCTGATTCAGAAAGGGAGTAGAGAAAAATGAGGATGCGTTTTCTAGGCAAGACCGGCTTGCAGGTATCGGAACTCTGCCTGGGTACGGGTACTTTCGGGGCTACCGGCACTTATGCCCGGGGCGGACATGTCACCCAGAAGGAAGCCGATTACGTGATAAGCATGGCTCTTGACGCGGGCCTGAACTTCTTTAATACCGCCGAAAGATATTCCTACGGAGTAGCCGAAGAAGTGTTCGGCAAGGCACTCGGCAGCCGGCGTAAAGAGGCTATCATAATAACCAAAATCAACCCGGCGAGGTGGCCGGGGCCAAACGACGGGGGGCTTTCCCGCAAACATATCATCGAGGGATGTAACGCCAGCCTCAAGAGACTGAAGACGGATTACATCGACCTTTACGAAATCCACGAATTCGATGAACATACGCCATTGGAAGTCAGTTTGAGAGCGCTGGATGACCTGGTACGCGACGGAAAGGTAAGATACATCGGCTGCTCCAACTTTACGGGCTGGCAGGTGATGAAGTCCCTGGCGATTTCCGATAGAAACGGATGGGAAAGATTCACGAGTCTCGAGGTAAGGTATTCACTGGTCTCCCGCATGCCCGAGTATGAACTGGTTCCTGTCTGCCTTGACCAGGGGGTGGCAATACTGCCCTGGAGTCCTTTGCAGGGAGGCTATCTGAGCGGGAAATACCGCCGGAACGAGCCTTTACCCGAGGGAACGCGGTTCAGCAGTATGGAAGACAAGTTCTTCGCCGTCGATCCGGAAAAACTGTTCACAATAATCGATGAACTCGACATTATCGCCAGGGAACATAACGCTACCGTTCCACAGGCTGCTTTGAACTACCTGCTTAAGAAGCCCGGGGTTGTATCACTGATTATGGGTATGAGAACAGCCAGGCAGTTTGAGGAAAACCTGAAGACAATGGAATGGGAATTAACCGATGAAGAAGTAACCAGGCTTGATAAAATCAGCGAACCCTTGCAGGACTACCCGTATTACACCTGGGACCCGGAACAACAGATATATATCAAGCACTAACGAAATAACAGATTTTCAAGGAAGAAGATCCAGGAAATAACGACAGGGGTACCGATAAATATCACGGCTCCGGGGGCGATTCCCCGGAAAATGGTTGTTACAGGGGTGAACGGTAAATGAATACAGATAAAAAAACTGATGACAAAGTAAGCATGGTGCCGATACCGCCGGATCTGATAAATTTGCCGACGATAGAAGCGGAACCGTGGTTTCAGATTGACCCGGGCACGGTAACTTTCCTCGAAGGGCCGGTATTCGACCGTGAAGACAATCTGTTCGTTACTTATCCTCAGGCGGGTAAGGTCTTCAGGGTAACGCCGCAGAAGCAGATGAGCGTTATATTCGATGATAAAAAAATCGAGGTTGACGGAGCGGCTTTTCACCGGGACGGCAGGCTGTTCATAGCCTGTTTATCCGGGGAGCTTCTGATTATCAGCCCGGGAGACTACCAGGCAACCCCGGTATATCCCGAGTATCAGGGAAACAGGCTTTCCATGAACGACCTGGTATTCGACCCGAAGGGAAATATTTATGTTACGGATTTCACCGGTACGGTTATGGAACCAACCGGCGGGGTCTACCGCATATCCGCGGACTTGAAAACGGTACAACCGGTTCTCCTGCGTCTACCCTCACCAAACGGGGTCTCTTTATCACCCGAGGGCAACGTGCTCTGGATAGGCGAATCAAGCAGTAATACCATATTGCGGATAGCGTTACTGGAGGATGGTGTAACCTGCAGTCCTGTATCGGGCGCAATTCCCGTATATTTTTCCACAGGATTTCCCGGGCCGGACTCAAATAAAGTGGACTCGGCCGGTAATCTGTACCAGTGTATCATGGGGCAGGGGCGTATTGTCGTGCTGAACGAGCGAGGCATTCCGGTAGCCAACGTGGTAATTCCCGGGCGGGAGGATGGAAAATTCCTGAGGACAAGTAATCTGGCCTTCAGGCCCGGTACCAGCGAGGGCTATATCACCACCTCCGGAGAGGGAGGAGCCTGGATTTTCAGATTTAAGGGGCTGGCGGAAGGCCTGCCTTTATTTTCACATCAGGACATGAATAACCAGAGTTGAAAGGGTACCGAATAATATAACGATTTAGATTAATTCAAGACTATTATTCCTATTATTTTCCCTCCTATTGGGTACGGGCTATTGCATATAAACAATAGCCCGTACTCTTTGACGTTATATATCATATTTTGTAGATTATTCCTCTATCAATATCGATATCCTCATCTTTGCATTTTATTTCAGGGGTTACAGGCCGGTAGTATAAAGAGCTGTACAGATTACCGGCATCGCTTGCAGTACCTTTTCAGGAGAGAAGGTTATCGACTGTTCATCAACTTCCTGGAAATCATCCCGGCGGAATATCTGAGTTTCTCAATATATTCGTCGAGGCGTGAAGTCATACGGTCCTCGGGGCCGATAATGGTTAATGCAGCCGGTACGATGTAACCGACAATCGGCGTCGCCACGCTGCCTACCCCGATATCTATCTCGCTGAAGCTGGTGGCATAACCCTGTTTTTGCACTTCCCGGATTTGCTGTTTGAAAGCTTCTTTTTCGGTGATAGAAGCAGGAGTAGCAGGAGATAAAGCAACACTTTCCAGGAGAGACTCTATTTCTTGCTCGTCAAGTTGCGCCAGTAAAACCTTGCTGACGGAACCAATCCAGAGATGAGCGACCGGGTTATTCCTGCCGATATAGGTAAGGTTGTGAGTGCCGATGACCTGGCGAAGTGTGATTTTTTCCATGCCGAACTTTATATCGAGCGATATCGTCTCACCGGTTATTTCTTTCAGATTGTCCATTTCCAGATAGGCGGCATTTATAAGGCTTTCGTGTGTTTTCAGGGGATTCATCGTTATTTCAAACAGCAGCGGCCCCATGAAATATCCCCGGGTGACCGGGTCCTGTACCACGATGCCTTCATCCCGCAGTGAAACAAGT
>JASFHJ010000050.1:0-8059 GCA_050123255.1 Dehalococcoidia bacterium | reverse complement strand
CATTTCTTCGACCCCATCGGCGTCCTGGTTAAGGATAACCTGGTGGAATCCCCGACCTTTCCCCAGAGTCAGTTTTACTACTTCAAAAACGAAGGCAGCGCCAGCGATACCATCCTGTTCATCGGCGACGACCAGCCCAGTTCCAAAAGCTACGACATGGCAAACTGCGTCCTGGATATTGCCGAGAAGTTCCAGGTGAGGCGTATTTATACCTGCGCGGCCGCCATGACCCGGATTCATCATACCGAACCTCCCAAGGTATGGGGCGTGGCGACCAGCCGCACGGTTAACAAAGACCTGCTGCGATATCACCTAGAGCAATCCAGTAATCTGCAAATCGCCGGCCTTAACGGGCTGCTGCTGGGGGTAGCCAAAGAACGCGGTATGGACGGTATCTGCCTGCTGGGAGAAGTACCGGTTTACGCCAGCCGCGTGCAGAACCCGATGGCGGCTCTGGCGGTATTGAAAGTCCTGACAACGATGCTGGAAATCAAGATAGACCTGGCTGATCTGGCAAAAATGGCAGTGGAAGCCGGCGAGAGAATCAAGCAGGTTGCCGCCCAGGCGATGGAGGAATACATCGATTATTTCACCGAACCTATCTGGGAACGCGGCGACGAGGAAGATGAAGAAGAGGACTAGTCCCGGCCCGGGTAAAGCAGTTGCCATGAAACGTCAAAAGCAGAGTATCCTCAGCGGACTGAAATCCTATAAAGAGAAATATATTCCCGGAGAGAAGACTAGGCTCCGGCAGAAGAAGTTGACCGACGCCCGTGACGATTACAGGTGGCAGTCCGACCCCGAACTAGCCCATCTCGATGCAGCCCCGGTTCTAAAGCTTTCCTTTGCGGTGTACCTGCTGGACTACGTCGATTCAATCCGCCGGCCGGGAAAAAAACGTTTCCCGCTCTCTATTGAAACCCTCAAGGGTAAGCACATCGGGAACTGCACCTGCTACGACATCGATGAAGAGAACAGCGAGGCGCAGGTAGGTATCATGATAGGCGACCGCGATTACTGGGACAGGGGCTACGGCTCGGATGCCTTCATGACGCTGGTGGACCATCTATTCCTGAAAACGATAGCGAAACGTGTTTACCTGAAAACCCTGGACTGGAATATGCGAGCGCAAAAATGCTTTCAGAATTGCGGCTTCACGGAATATTCCCGGTCATCCCGCAACGGGTATAACTTCCTGTTTATGGAAATGACACGGAAACAGTGGCAGAAGTCATTTGACAGACGCAGAGATGAATCACTCACCCATTGAATGGCTCGGTGACCGGGTAAGGATAATCGACCAGACTCTCATTCCCGGGGAAGTGGCCTATCGTGAAATCGACGATTACCACGAACTCGCCCTGGCGATTAAGGAACTGATGGTGAGGGGAGCTCCCATAATCGGTATCGCCGGAGCCTATGCCGTTGTACTGGGGGCGTTAAAGATAGAGCCAACCAATACCGATGTTTTTCTCCGGGAACTGGATGCCATCATCCGGGAAATAGCCGGTACGCGCCCCACCGCCCGGAACCTCTTTTTCACGCTGGAACGCATGAAGCAAGTCATCGATTCGGCGAACGATATCGAGACAATCAAACAAGCTTTGACCGGAGAAGCACTAAATATCCATAAAGAGGAAGCCGAAGCAACCATCAGAATAAGTGATTATGGTGCTGAGCTTATTGAAGACAGCATGACGGTGTTAACACACTGCAACACGGGACCGCTGGCAACCTCCGGTTACGGCACCGCCCTGGGCATTATCATTAAGGCAAAAGAGCAGGGCAAGAATATCCGTGTACTTGCCGGGGAGACACGTCCTTTATTGCAGGGTGCGCGGCTGACCGCCTGGGAACTACAAAAAGCCGGCGTGCCGACAACTCTGATCACCGACAGCATGGCCGGGCACTTCATGAGGACGGGAAGCGTTGACTGTGTCGTGACCGGAGCCGACCGTATTGCCGCCAACGGAGACACCGCCAATAAAACAGGTACCTATACGCTGGCAGTACTGGCGAAAGAGAATGACATTCCCTTTTACATAGCGGCACCGACATCAACCATCGATATCTCCATGGAAACGGGTGACGAGATTCCCATCGAAGAACGGGCTGCCGAAGAAGTCACGCATATCAAGGGTATCGCCATCGCTCCGGAGGGCGTTCCCGCCGCTAATCCCGCCTTCGATGTAACACCTCATCGTTACATTTCGGCGATAATCACCGAGAAAGGGATTATCAGGGAACCGTACCCACAGACGATATCGGCAATCCTTAGCCCTTAAAACATCCTCCGGTGGGGATTACGGAATTCCAGGTTGCGGGCCATACTATGCAATACTTTCCGGGTACTTTGGGTTTTTCGCCCGTAAGGGGGCTTCCGGCAAGACGTCAATGAGATTATCAGGTTGCTAATCGAGTATTCTCTTATACCAGAAAAGGTATGCAGCCAGTAAAATAATGACAATAGCCACGCCGAAGACAATACCAGCAAGAAGCCATTGATTAATACCCCCTTCATCCGGTACCCCGTAAGGCACCTCATAAGGTGCCAACACCGTTGAATCTACTTCCGGTTCCAGGTCCGTTTCGGTGGTGGGTACTGGTTCGGTGGTGGGGATCGGTTCCGGCTCGGTAGTGGGCTCCGGTTCGGTGGTGGGAATCGGTTCCGGTTCGGTGGTGGGAATCGGTTCCGGTTCGGTGGTAGGCTCGGGTTCGGTGGTGGGTTCCGGTTCCGGTTCGGAATCAGGAAGGGGCAGGACGGCAAAAGCAGTGAAATGGCTGGCATCACCACTGACGGTATGGTTTTCAGTATCCACAACGATATTATCGAGGACTATCCACTTTTCTTCGTCGGTGTCATAAAAAGCCAGCTTCAGGTCTTTTTCATCAATCCCTCCCGCTATAGCGGCGGGATTATACTTAAAGGTAACCCTTATTGCCGGTGTAAACACCGCCAAATCCGGTTTCAGATCATAAGGAATACCGATAATAGAAGAGTCTTCGGGTGGATCCGGTGGATTATCCAGCGTATTAATGGATACCCACGCAATCAATCCGCCGTTCCATGTTCTGGCAACGGTACCTCGAGGAAGAGTCACGGTAACCATTTTATCGTACGATTTGGCGATTACCTCTTCAAGAAGTTCTCCTGCGGGATTTAGTTTATCATAAATGAAGGTCACTCCTTCTGGCGCACCACCGCCGCCGCCACCATAAGCATAACTCCATCCTGATCCAAAATCAGGATAATCCGGAACATCCCTGTATCCATAGCTGCTGTTATCCTGTGAGCCGGTAAACACTATAATTGTCAGTATCGCGGCGGTAAGCAATACGGAAATAACGCTTTTTCGAAATATGGTGTGTTTTACCAGGTTAATCAACTGAATCCCTGCCTTGTTAAAATCACCCAATAATATAACAGGCATCAAACGCCTGTTCGGTGACATCCATCAATAATGATATGTTGCCATATGGCACATGTCAAGGTGTGCGGGTAAATCCAGCGTAAATTTATACCCATCCCCCTTTTTCCCCTTTCTTTTTTCCGGGTAAGGGAAGGGGGGAATATTACTGGAGAGGGGTTGCACCCTCTCACGCTCTCCCCTATACTTTATGTATACCGAAATGATGTATAAGGGGTGTCCAAGAGGGGCGAAGCCCCTCTTATAAAGACTCCCCCTCTCCTGCGGAACGCCTTGTCAGGAGAGGGAGTGAGGTATAGAAATGACAGAAAATATGACCACAATCGTCGTAGAGACATCGAAAATTGTCTCATGTATAGATTGGATACAGATTATCATTACCGTCGGTGTACTATTTGCTGCTGTATGGGCTGGTATTACAGCAAAACGGAGTTTTCACTTAAATACTTTTTCATCACTTCTTAAAGAACTCTCAAGCGAAGAGGCAAGTATTGATAGGGGTTTGGTAAAGGACATCCAAAGTAATGATCCGTCACATATTAAAGAATTAGTAGATTTAGTAAGAAAAGATGAAACGAGCCGTCGTGCTGATTTAGGAAGGGCTGCCGAACGGACAATTGCACGTATAGATAGGGTAGGTTTTTTTCTATTAGGTAACGGTGACATACTTAGAGCAGAAACCCCTATTTGGTTGTGGACATTAGTCGAACAAATTTGGAAGAAATTAGGTATTTGGGTAACATACAGACAAACCTGCAAAGAAAAGGACCCAGATTTCTATCATCAAAATTATGGTTTCTATTTCCAAAAACTTGAAAATTATAGAATAATGCATAAATTGTAGGAGGTAACACCTCATGCCAGCAACTAAAGCTAAAATAGGCGTTATCGGGGGGACGGGGCTTTATGATATCGATGGGCTGACGGAGGTCGAGGGGATTGATGTTGATACCCCCTTCGGTTCTCCCAGTGCCGCTATGACGGTCGGCAGGCTGGGCGGTGTAGGCATCGCTTTCCTGCCCCGGCACGGCATCGGCCACCATATCTCCCCCACCGAGGTACCCTCCCGCGCCAATATCTACGCTTTGAAGTCGCTGGGGGTGGAGCACATCATCTCTGTCAACTCCTGCGGCAGTTTCAAGGAAGATATCAAACCGGGTCACCTGCTCATTCCCGACCAGATAATCGACCGCACCCAGAAGCGCAATAACACCTTCTTCGGCGAGGGAATCGTCGTCCACATCCAGTTCGCCGACCCGTTCTGCCCGGTGCTCAGCAGGGTTCTCTACGAAGCCGCACAGGAAACGGGCTCCATCGTCCACCATGGCGGCACTTTCATCGCCATGGAAGGCCCGGCTTTCTCCACACGCGCCGAGTCGCGACTCTACCGCGACTGGGGGGCCGACGTCATCGGCATGACCGTCCTGCCGGAAGCCAGGCTGGCGCGCGAGGCGGAAATCTGCTACGCTAGTATTGCCTGCGTTACCGACTACGATAGCTGGCACGAGACCAACGAGACGGTAACCGTCGAAGCAATCCTGACGACGCTGCGGAACAACATCGATAACGCTAAAAAGACCATCAGCCTGGCGGCGGGGAGAGTACCGGCAACGCGTGACTGCGAATGCGCCAGCGCCCTGGGACCGGCGCTGGTTACCAACCCGGCGGTGATACCGGACGAACAGAAAAAGAAGCTCGGTCTGCTGCTCGGGAAATACTTAGAATAGTTGAGTATTATGTCAAATACCGAATTTAACTGTCTACCAACCATCATCGGCAGCATGCCCCATACCGATCCGGTTAAGGCATGCGCCCTGATAACGCGCTACCTGAAAGACATCCCCGCCTGGCCCCAGCTGCCGCGGCGCTCTTTCCTGGAGAATATGTACGTCCAGTACAGCGAGGGTTTTCCCGGAATCGTGGTAAAAGACAATAGCATTTATGTTAACACCTCCAAAGACTACTCGGCGGCGCTGGAAGCTCTTTATGCGGCTTATCTGAAAAACGACGCCGAAAAATACCCTTTCGACCCCGACTATGCCGCCGGGTTCTACGCTTTCCTGGAGCAGCCCGGTCTATCGCCGCGGGCGGTGAAAGGGCATGTCACCGGCCCCCTTTCCTGGGGGCTGACGGTCACCGACGAAAACAAGCGCTCGATTCTTTACGATGAAATCCTCGGCGACGCCGTTCCCAAGCTGCTCAAGCTCAAGGCGGTCTGGCAGGAGAAGGAGCTAAAGAAGCTATCCGGGAACACCATAATCTTCGTCGATGAGCCCTACATGGCATCCTACGGTTCGTCGGTAGCCGCCGGGCCGTTTTCCTCACCGCAGAAGGTAGCCGAGATGATTGACGAGGTCTTCGAGGGCATCCAGGGCCTCAAGGGACTGCACTGCTGCGGCAACACCGACTGGTCGGTACTGCTGAAAACCAAAGTGGATATCCTCAACTTCGATACCTACAACTACGCCGAGTCGCTGACGCTTTACCCGGATGAAGTCAGGGCTTTCGTCTCCCGCGGCGGCTGTGTCGCCTGGGGCATCGTCCCCAACAATACGGAATCGGTCAACAAAGAAACCGTCGCCAGCCTCAAGGACCGGCTGGAAGAAGCGATGGCGCCCTTCACCCGGAACGGACTCCGCTTTAATGAGTTACTTACTCACAGTCTGCTGACGCCCAGCTGTTCTCTAGCTTCACTCAGTGAAGAAGCCTGTGAAAAAACCCTCGAGCTGCTTACCGAACTCTCCGCCGAGATGCGACGCTGCTATAGCTAAGCATTGTCCGTACACTGTATAATAATCACATGGCTAACCTCGATATGGTGCTCGTCGGCATAGTCGTCGTCGCCACGATGGCGATGTTCATCTGGGGTAAAGCCCGTATCGATATCATCGCTTTATGCGCACTGGTAGCCCTCTTCGTCCTCGACCTTATCGAGTCCGAGCAGGTTCTCTACGGACTCGCCAACACCGCGACGGTAACGATTGCGTCCATGTTCATCATCAGCGCCGGGCTGGTACGTACCGGACTGGTGGAATGGACTGCCCGTTACCTCGACCGGCTGGCCGGTAAAACCGAACTCCGGCTGATGCTGGTAATCAGCCTCACGGCAGCCATACTTTCGGCATTCATAATCAACGCCGCCATCGTGGCTATTTTCATCCCGGTATCGATGGTACTGGCGAAGAGCCGGAAGATAGCCGCTTCACGCGTCCTCATCCCCCTGTCTTTCGCCAGCCAGTTCGGCGGGGTCTGCACCATCGTCGGCTCCTCCACCAACCTCATCGTTAACTCCATCGCCGTCAATAACGGGATGGAGCCTTTCGGCTTCTTCGAATTTCTGCCCCTGGGAATCGCCATGGTAGGCGCCGGAATGATCTATCTCGCTGCCGTCGGTCACTGGCTCCTGCCGGTACGCAAGGGCGAGGCCGAACAGGTGGACAAATACCGGCTGGTCGATTACCTCGCCGAACTCCAGGTAAAGGAAAAATCTCCCTTAATCGGCGAGACCTGGGAAACGAGTAAAATGGACAGGGAGACCGGGGTGGAACTCGCCAATCTCCTGCGCGGAACGAAGGCCGTATCCCGTCCGGTCCGCACCAGGATAAAAGCCGACGACATCCTGCTGCTGCACGGCAACGTGGAGCAAATCTTGGAAATAGAATCCAAATACGGATTGAAAATGCTCAAGAATGCCCGGGTGAAAGACCGGGAACTGAGCACCCATAACATGAAGTTGAGCGAAGTATTGATACCGCCGGGCTCCAATCTCATCGGGCGGACGTTGCAGGAAGCCACTTTCTTCCGCCGTCACCACCTTATGGTACTGGCGGTTCAAAGACGCGGCAAGACATTGCGGGAACGCCTGGCCGATATCGAGATAGCCGAAAACGACACAATTCTACTTCAGGGCGACAAGGACGATATCGCCCACATCATGAACTCGCCCAATGCCGTCGTCACCAACGAGTTGACCGACCTCTACCTGCGCAAGAACCGGGCGTTCCTGGCGCTGGCGGTTATCCTGGCGGTGGTGATACTGACCACGTTAAATATCATGCCCATCATGCTGGCGGCAATCCTGGGGGCGGTGGCGATGGTGGTAACGCAGTGCCTGACCATCGATGAAGCTTACAAGGCAGTCGACTGGAAGATTATTTTCCTCCTCGCCGGAGTATTGCCGATGGGACTGGCGCTGGAACAGAGCGGCGCTACCCTCTGGCTGGCGGAAAACGTGCTGGAGCCTCTGGCAGGTTCGGGGCCGGTGATGCTGCTGGCGGCGCTGTATCTGATTACCGCCGTATTGACGGAGGCCATGTCCAACAACGCGGCAGCGGCGATACTGGCGCCGATCGCTTTCACGGCGGCGGCAACGCTGAATATCGATCCCCGACCCCTGCTCATTGCTATTACCTTCGCGGCTTCCACGAGCTTCGCTACCCCCATCGGTTACAAGACCAACACGATGATTTATTCCCCGGGGGGATATAAATTTACCGACTTTACCAGAATCGGGGTTCCACTCAACCTGGTATTCTGGGGGATATCGGTGCTCCTTATCCCGGTTATCTGGCCATTCTAAGAAAAAGGTGATAAATGATGGAATGTAACCTGGAAGCCAACAAAAGTAAATG
>JASFHJ010000049.1:0-8087 GCA_050123255.1 Dehalococcoidia bacterium | reverse complement strand
TTATTGTCATCAGGTCCGCTGCCCCAGGGAGAAAAATCAACGTGCACCCAGTCCTCGGCGGCGGCATCCTTAAAGAGAGCGCCGATTTTATCGATAATACCGTCGATATCCGGATACCGGGTAGCCTGTAATGTCTTCAGTGCCAGTAACAGCCCGTCCCTTTCCTGTTCGGTAACCATGGCTTTACTAAAGGTATAGTTCTCCAGCAGCGCTACGCCGCCGCCCCTGCCCTTGTTGGTATAGACCGGTACCCCCACCGCCGAAAGGTCGTCGATATCACGGTAGATGGTCCTGGTGGAGACCCCGAATCTCTCCGCCAGTTCTCCGGCGGTAACCGTTCCCCGGTTCAGCAGCAGCAGCGTTATTTCCAGCAACCGGTTTATCTTCATCTCAGTCCACCGTCATAGTTCTCTATATTTTACACCAGATACATGACAGATGCATGTCATATTTTATGGATTTTTTATTTCCCTGCTTTTCTCCCCACACGGCGTGTCCATAGTGTTATAATGTAGCTGGATTTTCCTTAGAGAAAAAGCGGGATATGGATAATAAAAGCCTGGAAATGCTGGAATTCCCCCGGATAAGGGAGATAATCGCCGGATACACGACGTTTGCAATCAGCCACGAACTGGCGCTGCTGATGGAACCGCGTACGAACCGCGACGAAGTGATGCTGCTGCTCGACCGGACCGCCGAGGCGCAGCAACTGCTTACCCTGGACGGAGGCTTTACGGCGGGAGAAATCGGCGATATCCGGGAAATGCTGAAAATGGCTTCGCTGGAAAGCGTCCTGGAACCGTTGAGTCTGCTGGAAATACAGAAGGCGTTGAGTTCTCTACATCAACTGCGCCGCTACCTGGCAGCTTCCGCGGAGGACTTCCCGCTGCTCTGGGATATCGCCGGCGATATCAGCGAACTGCAGCAGATAGAGAAAGATATAGCGTCGTGCATCGACCCCTCGGGAGAGGTGGTCGACAGCGCTTCACCGGCCCTGGGCGATATACGGCGGCAGCTAAGGCAGACCCGCGAGCAGATTCTGGAGCGACTGGAATCAATCGTGCAATCTCCCCGGGGCAAGCGGATACTCCAGGAAGACATCATCACCGAGCGCGAAGGACGCTACGTTATCCTGGTGAAGATGGAAAACCGCCACGACATCAAGGGAATCGTCCACGATATTTCCAATACCGGAGCCACGGTCTTCATGGAGCCCACGACAACAGTGGGACTGGGCAACGCCCTGCGGGAACTGGCCATCGAGGAAAGACGGGAGATAGAGCGGATTCTGGGTATATTGACCACCGAAGTGGGCTCTCACAGCGAAGAAATCCTCGAGAGCATTAACCTGGCAGCCGAACTCGATTTGATTTTTGCCAAAGCAAGATACGCCCGTAGAATAAAAGCCGCCGAGCCGATAATTACCGCCAAAGATGACGAACGCCATATCAAATTTGTCAATGCGCGGCACCCACTGCTGGGAAATACAGCGGTGCCTTTTTCCGTGGAAATCGGGAACGACTTTTCCGTAATGGTCATCACGGGACCCAATACCGGCGGTAAAACGGTTACCCTGAAGACCATCGGACTGCTGAGCCTGATGGCGCAGTCGGGCATACCGATTCCGGCGGACAGGGAAAGCCGGCTGCCGCTCTTCGACGGTATTTTCGCCGACATCGGCGACGAGCAGAGCATCGAACAAACGCTTTCCAGCTTCAGCTGGCACATGAGTAACGTCGTCCGGGTTATCCGCCACGCCTCGGAAAACAGCCTGGTACTGCTGGACGAACTGGGCACCAGCACCGACCCCGCCGAAGGGACGGCTTTAGCCCGGGCGATACTGGGTTATTTCCTGGAACGCGGCACGCTGACCGTAGCCACCACGCATTACGGCGAGTTGAAAGCCTTTGCCCACACCACCGAAGGATTGGAGAACGCTTCGCTGGAATTCGACCCGGCGACGCTCAAGCCCACCTACAAACTTACCGTGGGTATTCCTGGCGGCAGCAACGCCATGGCTACCGCCGCCCGGCTCGGCATACCGGAATCGATTATTAAAAACGCCGAAAGCATGCTGACCGAAGGGAGCCAGGAGCTGGGCAACCTGCTGACCAGACTAATGACGGAAAAGCAGAAAGCCGAATCCGTGCGTGAGGAACTGACGGCGGAACGCGATGAATGCGCCCGGCAGAATGCCGAACTGGCCAGGGAACGCCAGCAATTGGAAACCGAGGAGAGGTATATAATCCGGGAAGCTCGTGACCGGATTACCGGCGAGGCCGCCGAACTCCACAGAGAAATCCGGCAGGCCGCCGCCGAAATCCGCAAGAAGAAATCCGCCGAAAGCGTTCAGCAGGCACGACAGGCGCTGGCCGACGTCAGGCAAAGACTCGATAACGACGACTGGAAACCAAAAGCGCCCTCCGGTGAAGCCTTTAACACCGATACTATTCAGCCCGGGGATACGGTTTTAGTAAAAGAGGCTGGACTCACCGCCACGGTGCTGTCGGTATCCGAAGCATCACGGGAAGTGGACGTCCAGGCGGGGCGTACCAGGATGAGAATAGGGATAGACGGCGTTACCAAAATGGAAGCCGTCCCGGAAGATGTTACTCCACCGGTCGGGAGTATACCGGTAATTCCCCGGGCTCCGCTGCAACTGGACCTGCGCGGAAAGCGCGCCGACGAGGTGGAACCGGAACTGGACGGCTACCTTAACGACGCCGTGCAGTCGAACCTGAGCCAGGTCAGAATCATCCACGGCATCGGCACGGGCGCGGTGCGCGGCATCGTGCGCGACTTCCTTTCCACGCACCCGCTGGTGAAATCCTTTCGCCCCGGGGAACGCGACGAGGGAGGCGACGGAGCAACGGTCGTCGGCCTCTAGGGATTAATACCATGGCACTGATATCGCATCATCATAGCCTCAGCCGGCAGAAAACCATTGAGCTTCTCGGCAGCCTGTCACAACACGGTGATTCCGACAGCTGTTCGGTATATCTTTCACCGGGGAAAAATGAAAGTGAAGTAAAAAACCACCTGAAAGATATCGATATTCCCGCCGACGATATGCCGTCATTGACCGCCATCATCACCAAATCTCCGACCGGTGCCGTTATCTTCGGCGTTGCCGGTTCGGTGCATCTTCTGCTGCCGCCCTTCCCGATCGTTGAATCTCATGCCCTCCGGGAATGCGCCACCGAAAAACTGGAATCGATGCTGCAGCGGGAATACTGCATCGGTGTGGTGCTGGTACGCCTGGGGGCTTACGGCGTGGGAGTCTGCCGGGGAGAAAACCTGGTCAGCAGCAAGGTAGGCACCGGCAACGTCCACTCGCGGCACAAAAAAGGCGGCTCGTCGGCACACCGCTTCGAGCGCCACCGGGACAAGCAGATAGAATATTTCCTGACGCGGGTCTGCCAGCATGCCCGGGAACACCTGGAACCGCACACGAAATCGCTGGACTACCTGGTGTACGGCGGCGCCCGCGAGACAATACGGGAACTGCAAAAGCAGTGCGATTTCCTAGAGAGACTGAAAACACCGACTTTGCCGCCGCTGCTGGATATCCCCGACCCGAGACAGCCGGTGCTGAAAGACGCCGTGCGACGTGTATGGTCGAGTAAAGTGTACGAATGGCGGGAAGAGGACTAGGTTTCCTCTTGAATAAGCGCCCTGAGTTTTTCCACCGCCGGAGGCAGCACTTCGCCGATAGCCTCATCGAAACGCAGGTCTGCCTGACCGTCGAACGGGGTTTCCAGCTGATTGATTATCACCAGTCTGGCTCCCGCCTGTAATGCCACCCGGGGCATGTCGGCGGCCGGATAGACCACCAGACTTGACCCGACGACGACAAACAGGTCGCTCTTCTGCGAATGTTGATAAGATTCCATCAGGTCCTTTTCGGGGAGTGACATCCCGAAATCGACCACCGTGGATACCAGACTGCCGCCGCAGAGGGGACATTCCTTTTCGCCTTCCATGCGGTCCATTTTGAAATGGCAGGCTTCGCAGCGCACCTTGGTAAGATTACCGTGCAGCTCCGCCAGGATATCCGGGTCGATGCCCGATTTCAGATGCAGATTGTCTACGTTTTGAGAAATGAGGAATTTCAATTTACCCAGGTTCTGCAATTCGGTGATGGCCCGGTGACCGTCATTAGGCTCGGCCGCGGCGAAATCCTGCCGGGGAGTGCTCAGCCCTTTATCACGGCGCGTCCAGACACCGTCCGGACCGCGGAAGTCCCGGAGTCCCGACTCCGTGCTGATACCGGCACCGGTAAAAACAACCGGGTATTTTGATTGGTAAAGCCATTCGGCCAATATACCGATTCGTTCATCGAGTGAATCAGCCATGTCACCAGTATCCCTTATTGCTCCAGTTTTTTCAACGCCCCCTGAAACATGGACCGGTGATGCTTCTCTCTCTCGGCGGCCACCCGGAAAGACTCGGCGGCTTCGTGACGTCCCTCTTCCTCGGCTTCCTTGATGAATTTGGGATACATCGAGATTATCTGGAGACTCTCCCCCTCGGCGGCTTCTTTCAGGTTCTCGGTTGTCGACTTCACCACTCCCATGTTTTTCAGATGATTCAGGGCGTGGACGACTTCGGCTCCGGCCGCCTCCCGGAAAAGCTGGGCTACTTCAACATAACCCTCCTCGATAGCCTTGTGGGCATAAAAAAGATACTCGATATTCGTCTGGCTTTCGTCAGCAAATGCTATCTTGAGATTTTCGTCTGTTTTCGACATCGCCTTCCCCTCCTGAACTAGAAAAATAGACTTCCTATCTGAAATATTATCGTCGCTACCAGCCAGCCCAGTATCAGTGTATAGCCGAAAGCGAATAGTGTCCATTTCCAGGAACCGGTCTCTTTTTTAATAATCCCCAGTGTGGCCACACAGGGAATATAAAGCAGCACCATGGCCATAAAGGCATAGGCGATTAACGGTGTCCAGCCAAGCTGCGCCGAAAGGGTCGCCCCGAATCCTGCGCCTTCAGCACTCCCGAAAAGCGTGCCGAAAGTCCCGACCACGGTTTCCTTGGCCAGCACCCCGAATATCAGGGCAACCGCCGCCTGCCACTGGTCGAACCCGGCCGGAGCGAACACCGGGGCAATAGCCCGGCCGATATGTTCCAGTACATTAAAGTAGTTAAGAAACCAGATTACTACTACAGCACCGAAAATAATAGTTCCGGCCCGCGTTAAAAATGCTTTACCATGCTCCCAGGCATGCGCCAGAACGCCTGTAATCGTCGGGAGGCGGTAGGGCGGCAGTTCCATGACAAAATGCCCACTCTCGCCGGGAAGCAGCCTCTTACGGAAAATCCAGGCTAACAGGATAGCCAGAATCACCCCGATAGCGTACATGGAAAAGACCACCACACCCTGGTATGCAGTAAAGAAAGCGGCCGCCAGCAATGTATATATCGGCAGCCGTCCGCCGCAGGACATCAGCGGCGTTACCAGTATAGTTACCAATCTATCCTTGGGATTCTCAATGGTACGGGTGGACATGATAGCCGCCACACTGCACCCGAAACCCAGCATAAGCGTCACGAAGGACCGGCCGTGAAGACCCAGCCGGTGCATCAGCCGGTCCATGACGAAAGCCGCCCGGGCCAGGTAGCCGGTATCTTCCAGGATGGACATGGCTATATACAGGAGGAATATGATAGGGATGAAGGAAACTACCGCACCGACACCGCCGATAACGCCGTCGGCGAGAAAGGAGCTCAGCCAGGTCGGCGATAGCGCACCCGCCTGTTCCGCCAGCCAGTCGAAACCCGCGCCCAGCCAGTTAATGAAAGGTTCGGAGACCAGGAAAGTAAACTGGAACACGCCGAAGAGAATAGCCAGAAAAAAAGGTATACCCAGCCACCGGTTCAGCATCAGGCGGTCGATTCTATCGGTCATGGTGGTTTTCTCTACCGCCGGCTTTACCAGCACATCTTTCATCAACCCGCTGATAAAGCCATACCGGGCATCGGCGATGAGCGTTTCGGCGTCCTCACCGTGAATCCTTCTCAGGTGAGTAAGGCTTTCGTCCCTGGTCTTGATAATAGCGTTGTCAGTCAAGTTTATACCTGTTCAATCTTCCTGGTGATTTCTTCATCTTCTTCCAGCAGTTTCACCGCCAGCCACCTGGAGGAATATTGAGCGGCAACGGGATTCTTCGAAAAACGCTGCTCAATCTTTTCAATTTCCGATTCCACATCGTGGCCGTAGTGTATAACGATACCACCGGCAGTGACCCTATCTTCAGCGACATCGATAATCGTCTGTAAAAGCTCTTCCGTTCCCTTGTTACGCGACGCAACCATGGGTACCACCGGTGTCCCCAGGAGCCGGGACAATTCCGGTGTGTCTATTTGATACCCCCGTGATTCAGCCACGTCCAGCATATTGAGAGAAATCACCAGCTTGGGCATCATCTCCAGCAGCTGGACCGTCAGGTAAAGATTCCTCTCTAAATTTGAAGCGTCCACCACGTCTACCACCATATCCGGCTTGCCGTCGATGATATAGTTCCGGGCGATAACCTCGTCCAGGGAATAAGCGGTAAGACCGTAAACACCCGGGAGGTCGACCACCTTAAGGTCGTAATCCTGATAAGTAAGATTGCCTTCCTTTTTCTCCACCGTAACGCCGGGCCAGTTACCCACGCGCTGCCGGGTGCCGGTGAGATTATTGAAAACCGTCGTTTTCCCCGAGTTAGGATTACCGGCCAGGGCTATGGTTACCTTTTTCTTTTTCATATTCGATACTTAACTGTAAGAAACCAGTATCTTCCGGGTCACTCCGTGCCCCAGAGCCATCCGGGACCCGCGTATTTCGATTACCGCCTGTCCGGGACGACCGCTCCTGATAACCTTGATTTCCGCTCCGGGGGTAAGTCCCATGTCCGCCAGGCGACGCTGTAGTCCCCAACCGGCTCCCAAAGATACCAGGGTTACCGTTTGTCCTGATTCCACCCGGCTCAAATAAGTCCTTGACAAATCCACCTGTATGTTTACGGCTTCTTCCCGCCTGAGGGCCAGATCATATCCCTTTACCCTGATTTCCACGGGATCACCCAGGGGAGCGACACGCTGGACTTCGACCTCGGCACCGGCCACCACACCCATATCCAGCAGGCGACGCCGGATACCCCGGTTGCCACCTACCCGGGTGATGATACCCTTCTCGCGCGGTTCCATTTCACGAAGCGACACTGTTTTCATGGTGGATTATCCTTATATACAGTATATCAAAGCCATATAACAAAAGTCAAGGGATACCTAATATTTTATTTAGAATATCCTTGTATTATTCTTGACATATCCTAAGTTTTGGTATATAATCAACAAAAGAACAATATTCAGGAGCTAAAAGTGAGCCAGCGCACCACTGAGGAATATCTGGAATCAATCGGCGCTCTGGAGGAAAATGAAAACCCGGTCAGCACCACCTCCATCGCCAACAGCATGGGTATTTCACTGGCTTCGGTCAGCGAGATGATTCGCCGACTATCGGAAAAAGGACTCGTGGAATATACACCCTACGGCGGCGCCGCCCTGACCGATGAGGGTAAAAGACGATATCTCCGGCTGACCCGCCGGCACCGGCTCTGGGAGGTATTCCTGAACGAATGCCTGGGCATCGGCTGGGAAGATGTTTATGCCGATGCCTGCACGCTGGAACATGCCACTTCCGACCTCGTAGCGGAAAAGCTGGCCGAGTTCCTGGGCAATCCGGAATTCTGCCCGCACGGCAATCCCATACCGGATAAACTGCTTCTCCGTGATGATAACCGCGGTATCGCGCTGGACAAACTGGAAATCGGGCAATCGGCGAAAGTGCTCAGCGTTATTAACGAATACAATACGGAATTCCTGCGTTACCTGACGAGCATGGGATTAATCCCGGGAGCCGGGTTCGAGGTCGTGGAAAAAGCTCCCTACGACGGCACGCTTACCATCAAAATTAACGATACCACCAAAGCCATCGGCAAAGAAGCCGCTTCCCTGATTATGGTGGAAACCATCGATAGCTAACAGCTACCACAGCCCGGGCACCAGGGCTTTTCTTTCTTCCGGATAATCGGC
>JASFHJ010000048.1:0-8106 GCA_050123255.1 Dehalococcoidia bacterium | reverse complement strand
CCGTCTACGAGTGTAACCTGCCAGGACATAGCCGCACTATCAACCAGGCTCCGCTGGGAAGCGCATCTCCAGGTAGTTTTCCGGGTGCATTACCATGAGATGCGCTTCCCAGCGGAGCCTGGTTGATAGTGCGGCTATGTCCTGGCAGGTTACACTCGTAGACGGCACGAATTGACCGTCCATGATATCGACCTGGGCGAAATCGGTAAACGATTCGGTCACGAAGACCATTTTTCCCAGATCAATCGGGTCGTCGGTGAGAATGGCGGGAACTACACGGACTTTTTCGGTCATCATACCCCCGGAACGATGCAGATTGGTGTATTAAAAGGAAAGGCTGTCGCCGTTATTTTAGGTATGTTTCCGCCCTACTGTCAAGTGTGAAAATTCTTTATATAACCTTAAGCCCGCCTTTATATTTACTTTATGGTTTTTATGCCGGAATTAATACTTATGTGCCAGAATATAATTGTGAAAGGGGTAATCAGGGCACCGGCAGTGGGGAAGGAGCTTAATTATGAGGCTATTTGTAGCATTCATGTCTGGGGTAGTGGTCTGCGGACTGCTGATTCTCGGCGCCAGATCGGTACTGCCGATAAGAGCTGACGAAGCCACTGATAATGCCACGGAAAACGTGACTATGACTCTGGTCAACCTGTTACCGAATTTTGAGAAAATCTACGAGGAGTCGCTGACCCTGCCGTTCACCAAAGCCGCGAGTAAAATCTACGATGAAGATATCGCGGATTTTTACTCGGATTTGCTCGACAGGACCGGTCTCCGCTAGCTTTTCATATCGACAGTAAGCGCGGACAAACTATATAGTAACAATAATGAGGGTTGCCTTTAAGGCAACCCTCATTTACAAGACTAACTGGATTCGAACCCTGACTCACTCTCGGTGTTACACCGAACGGGGTATTCTTTATCTTTCCCCTTTTTATTTGTTACGAGCCGGGTTCGTTTTCCTTTTGCCCTGTCTGATTACAGGGCATCAACTGTCCACCTGCCAGACTCCGAGTATTTTATGAAGCTTCATTGTATACCTCCCGAAGTGAGACTCAGGTTGCACCAAGAGCTTCTAATCCATTTAAACACGGCATATATATCTTGTCAAGAACCATCCAGCTTTAGGACAAAATGTTGATGAAAATTTAACATTCTAACCTTGGAATTTTTATAGCACCGAACCGCCGGAAACATGAAGGACCTGCCCCGTTACGTAGCCGGAGATATCCGAAGCGAAGAAAAGGGTGGCGTTGGCGATGTCGGCGGGGGTAGCGCCGCGGCCCATCGGTATCGACTTGGCGAGCATGTCCACCATGGCCTGTTTATCGGGCCCCTGTATGAAATTGGTCGGCGAAGGTCCGGGAGCCACACAGTTGACACGTATTCCGGTTTTCGCTTCCACGGTAGCCAGCTGCTTGGTGAACGTATCGACACCCGCCTTGGCGATAGCGTAAGCGGAAACACCGTGACTGTACATGTGGCTGCTTCCGGAACCGATGTTGACGATTACACCGTAACCCTTTTCTCTCATGTAGGGGATAACCGCCTGGGTGGTCAGCATGGTGCCGTAAAGATTGAGACCGATTTCCCTTTTCCAGAGATCTTCTTCTTGTTCTTCCAGCAGACCTCGGCCGAGAATGGCCCCGGCGACGTTGATGAGAATATCGATTTTTCCGTACTCATCGACGACCTGCTTCGCCATTTTTTGTACGTCATCCCTACTCGTTACGTCTGCTTTGATAGCAATAGACCTGCTTCCGGCTTCTTTCACAGCTTCGGCAGTCAATTTAACGTCATCGAAATTGATATCGCTGACGGCTATGGCATCGCAACCTTCCCGGGCAAGTAACAGGGCGATGGCTTTACCGAACCCGATCTGGCTGCCGGAACCGGTCAGCAGGGTGACTTTTCCTTTGAACCCTAGATCCATCATTACCTCCAGTTAATATAGATAATTCCGGGTATTATTATATATCAAAGAAACACAGGTCGTACAATCCCGCGGGAATTGAAAACGCTCCGGTCAGACTACCAGGCCCTGCGCGGATAATGCCTGAGCTATATCGCCAAGACCCAGATCAGTAAGTCGGTGGGAAGTCTGAAAGCCCGTATCTCTGTCCCAGCCCCGCAGGCCGTAATAGTCGTCCAGCATTTTATCGTATTCATCCCGGTCTAGGACCTTATTAAGGCAGGAAATCGTATTTCCGTCCGGTCCCGGCATTATGCCGCCGGGATCGAAGAACACATCCCCGTGTTTCAGGGGTTGGGTATGGAAGTAGTCCGGGACTCTATCACCCGCGCGGCCGCCCCAGCCCTGCCTCATCTGTATGGCTCTCTGGAGGTTAAAGATTCTTTCACCGATACGATTTAGCTCATCTTCTTCTGTTTGCCTGCCGGTGATTGCCGTATATATCCGGCTTTCCAGCGTGGGGTCACCGACGTGTCCCTCCGGATGTATCGCCGAAGTCACCATCATCGGCCAGTGAACGTCGCAGAGAATCATGCTCTCGTTTACGTAGACCCGGTCCTGCACCTTTTTCGCCGCCAGTGCTTTGCCCCGGTAGGTGGAGAAGTCCACCGCCTCCGCTCCGCCCCAGAATCTCCCGGCAATCTCCCGGAGGTCTTCGGTGGTGAGAAAAGCCCCCTCAACCTTGTTTGCCCAGTTTACCCAGGAAATCCAGACGTTACCGCTGATACCGTGCAGCTGCGTGATAGGCCGCCGAGGTTCGGTAGCCAGCATCAGGGAGGTGGTTAGGAGAAGCCGGGGATCGTAATCCCGGGTCTCGCTGGTGGACGTGGCGATGTATTTTCCCGCCAGTTCCATCGCCTTGTTCCCCAATGTTTCAGCCACAGACAGCGTGCCGTCAGCTAGGGTATCCCCGAAGTCTTCCCGCATCGCTATCTTCCGCGTTAATTCCTCGATAAACTCTGCGCTTCCGAATTTTGACAAAGGCAATCCGGTATGGCTTTCGGATACCAGGCCTTCCCGGTAGCATTCGGAGAGCCAGAAAAGCAGCGGCCCCATTACCGCCGAATCGAGTCCGTACCCATCGTTCAGCCTTACGGCCAGTAGACCGGCATCGTTAGGCTTCTTGTAGTAGTTCATGGCTGCCATCGTATAGACGGCGCTTGCCTGGCAGAACAGCTTGTAACGCCGTCCGTCGTCGGCTTTATAAGACTGGCGTGTGCAGCCGATACCGCATCCGGCGCAGTTTTCTGGAACGGTAACTCCCGGTATCGCCCAGGGAGAAGGCCCGTCGAAGGTAGAGCCTCTCACCTGTTTCACGAAATCCCGGATTTGCTGTAATTTGTCGGGTTCGGCGGCTTGACGCCGGCCGCTGCCGGCAACAGCGATGGCTTTCAGCTTCTTGGCGCCCATGACGCCGCCCAGCCCTCCGGAAACCGAGGCGCTGTTGTCGGCTAAAGCCGTGGCGAAGACCACCCCGTTTTCTGCCGCCGGGCCGATGGCCAGTACGCTGATGCTTTTACCCGACTCGGCTTTTATCTTGTCGGTGGCATCGAAGGTAGATAGTCCCCATAAACCGGCAGCGTCTCTAATTTCTACTTTATTATCATGTATGTAAAGATATACCGGTGTCTCCGCCTGTCCCCTTACCGACAGGGCGTCGTAGCCGGCGGCTTTCAAGGCTGGTCCCCACCGACCGCCCAGGTTGCCGTAAGAGAAAGCTTCCGGCTGTCTCAAGGGCGTAACCGCCCCCATTACCCAGCGGGCTCCGGCCAGTCCCGTAAAGCCGGTAACCGGTCCGGTAGCGCAAATCAGGCAGTTCCCGGGGTCGTATGCGGCTACTTTTTCCGGTACCATATCCCAGAAAAGCCGGGTGGTAAATCCGCGGCCCCCCAGGTATCTGGATGAGTAGTCGGAAGTTGGCAATTCAGATATTTTACCGTCGGGCAGGTCAACGGTCAGGATTTTACCGGCATACCCGAACTCACTCATGGCATCAAACCTCCGAGATGCGTAATAAATTACTTAAAAGTATAACAGAGATAATAGAAATCACCAACCGATGCCCCGATATATTTAGAGTACAAAAATTATTGACTTCTCGTGGTTCAATGTTATAGCCTGATACGGGATAATAGCCGGCCAGAAATCCTGCTGGAATTATATCGATTGCTATCTACTGGATATTTAGGAGGGTCTCATGAAAGCTGCCGTATGCTATGAATTTTCCAGGCCGCTGGTAATAGAAGATATAGATATCGCCGACCCCCGGGAGGGAGAGGTTAAGGTGAAGGTGGCAGCGACGGCTGTATGTCACAGCGATATCCACGACATGAAGGGAGAGCTTCCCGGAGCGACGCCGTTCGTAGGGGGACATGAAACGGCCGGATACGTCGATAAGGTTGGTCCCGGAGTGAACTCGGTGAAAGCCGGCGACCCCGTGGTCGTTTCGCTGTTGTTGTCCTGCGGTAAGTGCTATTACTGCAGCACCGGACTTCCCCATCTATGTACCGAGAGGTTCGCTCCGCCTCAGGTACCCCGGCTTCATAATAAAAAGGGTGATGTTCTGGATCAGAAAGGCAGCGTGGGCGGTTTCGCCGAGTATGTGGTCGTCGATGAATCTCAGGTAGTGAAAGTCCCCGCCGATATGCCGCTGGACCGGGCGGCTTTGCTGGCCTGCGGCGTTATCACCGGATTCGGCGCCGTAGTCAATCGTACCAAAGTAAAAGCCTTCCAGAGCGTCGTGGTGATGGGCGCCGGTGGTGTGGGGATTAACGCCATCCAGGGCGCGGCGTACGTAGGAGCCTATCCCATTATCGCCGTAGACGTCCTGGACGATAAGATGAGAAAAGCCATGGAGTTCGGGGCTACCCATATGATAAACGCCAAAAGGGAGGATGCTGCCGACGAGGTAAGAAATCTGACCGGCGGACGGGGCGCCGACTACGTGTACGTGACGGTGGGCAGCATCGAAGCGATCAAACAGGGATTCAGCATGTCCGGCGTGCGCGGTACCACCGTACTCATCGGCCTGCCTAATTTCAAGGATCCCTTTTGCTTTTTACCACTCGAGTTGATTCCCAACGAGAAAAACATAATCGGTGGTTTCATGGGAGCCACCAACCTGGATGTTGATATTCCCAACCTGATTACCATGTACCAGACCGGGCATCTCAAGCTGGACGAACTCATTACCGGCCGTTATCCGCTGGATAAAATCAACGAAGCCGTGGAATTGACGGAAAAAGGCGAAGGTCTGCGTAACGTAATCATGTTTGAATAGTAAAACCGGTTGAATATGACCGGGAAAAGGGGTATGTAGATGAAAGCCGCAATCTGTTATGAAGTTGGTAAGCCTCTGGTTATTGAGGACGGAGTTAATGTAGCGGATCCCGGAAAAGGCGAAGTTAAGGTAAAGGTCACGGCGACGGCAGTCTGCCACAGCGACCTGCATTTCATATCCGGGGAGATTGAGTCGCCGCTGCCGGGGCTGGCCGGGCACGAGACCGCCGGCCACGTCGTTGAGGTGGGCGAGGGCGTCACCTCGTTGAAACCCGGCGATACGGTGGTCATCGGCACGGTAACTTCCGGTTGCGGTCATTGTTATTACTGTACCATCGGGGCGCGTCACTACTGCGTGGAGCAGGGCGCTTTCATGAAACCCAAGCATACCACCAAAGACGGCACGCCCCTGGCGTTGATGGCAGGTCCGGTAGGGGGGTTCGTGGAATATACCACGGTGCCGCAGGAACTGGTCACCAAAATCCCCGCCGATATGCCTTTAGACCGGGCGGCTTTGCTGGCCTGCGGGGTAACTTCCGGCTTCGGAGCGGTGGTGAACAGGGCCAGGGTAAAATCGATGAGCAGCGTGGTGGTCGTCGGGACGGGGGGCGTAGGCCTCAACTCTATCCAGGGCGCGGCTTTTTCCGGCGCTTATCCCGTAATCGCCGTGGATGTTCTGGATAACAAGCTGGAAACAGCCAGGAAATTCGGGGCGACCCATACGGTTAACATAACTACAGAGAAAGACCCGGCGCAAGCCGTAAAGGAAATGACCGGCGGCAGGGGCGCCGACTACGTTTTCGTGACCGTCGGTAAGGTGGAAGCGATACGTACCGGCTTCTCCATGGGCGGACCGATGAGCATGACGGTGGTTATCGGGCTGGCGGGAGGCAACTTGGAGTCAATCCCGGCCCTGGAGCTGGTCTTCACCGAAAAAATCCTTACCGGCTGCGGCGGCGGTTCGATTCGTTCCAGTATCGATATTCCTTACCTGGTGTCTCTCTACAAAGCCGGTAAACTGAAGCTGGACGAGCTTATCACCGGTTATTATCCGCTGGAGCGTATCAACGAGGCTATCGAGTTGCTGGAAAAGGGTGAGGCCATCCGTAACATCATTACGTTTGACTGATATAAACCGCCGATATGTTCACCAAACAAGAAATATTCATATGTCTGATGATGCGATAACTCTGGATGAATTTGAAGAGCAGTACCGGGCGGCTATCGGGACGGAGATGGACCTTAACGATCAGCGCTTCATTTCGGTCGCGACACGTGATAATATCCGGAATTTCGCCGAGGCGGTCGGAGACAATAATCCCCTCTGGATAAACGAGCAGTATGCCGCTGAAAGCCGGTTCGGCATGATTACCGCCCCGCCCACCTTCCTCTACAACGTCAATCACGGCACCACGCCGTCGTTAATGCCGCCGGGAAAACCGCCGGCAATGAACCTGGGGCTCCTTTATGCCGCCGCTGAGTTGGAATTTCACCGCACCGTATACCTGGGTGACGAAATAAGCGTCAGCGGCAAGGCTATAAGCATCGTCAGGAAACAGCTGAAATCGCTGGGCCCCACGCTTTTCGTTATTGGTGACGCCTGCTACTATAACCAGCGGCAGGAACTCGTCGGGACCATACGCACCACCCAGCTGCGTTATAACGCCCCGGAGAAACAGGCCGTACACTATGACCGGGAGCCCAAAGGAGATACTGAGGTAAAATCACCGGATTTACTGGCTTTTGAACGTCAGAGGCGCGGCGCCGAGCCGCGTTACTGGGATGATGTGGAAATCGGGGAGGAAATGACGCCTGTCCTGGGAAAGGGGCTGCTGACGATGACGGAGATATTCCGCTTCGGGATTCTGGTGTCAGCGATTCCCCGGCGTATCGAGCAACGCCGGCCTAACCTGGAAATCGGTTTCGGACGTGCGACTCAACAGAAGCGCTCCGGACTAGAAGACGCCTCCGACTACGGACCCCAGCGGGTCTGCTGGCTGGGAGAATTCCTGACCGACTGGATGGGAGATGACGGAACGCTCAAGAAATACTCCTGCCAGGTGCGTCACCCCAGCGTCATCGGCGATTCTAACTGGGTTAAAGGCAAGATAAAGAACAAACGTATTGAAAACGGAGAACACCTGGTGGACTGTGAAATCTGGGTGGAAAACCAGGCGGGGCTGATTACCGCGCCCGGCGAGGCAACGATAGCTTTACCGAGTAGAGGGTTTGGATGAGATCCTTTATTTAGTGCTTTTCTTCCGCCTCCTCCAGCCGATAACTTCCAGGAGGTCGCCAATGGCCTTGTCATGTTGAATCTCGTGTCTTAATGGCATATCGACATCAACCCAGTACCGTACCCTCCGCCCTTCTTTCTTCTTGGTGATATATTCATCAGCTTCGAGATCATTAATAATGTTACGAGTCGCTTTTTCCGTGATTCCGATGGTAGCGGCTATCTCCCTGGCTGTTACGCGTGATTGCTGGGCGATTAGACAGAGCACGAGGGCATGATTGGTTAAAAATTTCCATCCCGGCATGATAATACCTCCTCGGTTTTCTTCAAGATACCAGGTACGAAATATTTATCGAAAACCTATTGACAAATTCTACCAATATCGTATAATTAATTCAGGAATAATAATTCCTGAATAGTATAACATGAATAAAAGGTAATTACAAGAGGGCCTGCGGGCCTGCTTTTTAATTGGAAATATACAACTCTATAAATCAGGAGTGTTGCGAAAGGAAAAATTGAATAAATCACCGGTGACCGTGACCACAAACCCTGCTTCTTTATCATCTTCCGTCACCAAAAGGACCCGCCTCCGTAGTGATAACGGAGTCGA
>JASFHJ010000047.1:0-8203 GCA_050123255.1 Dehalococcoidia bacterium | reverse complement strand
AACCCAAGTGGGACCGAAAACGCGCGCCGAACCCGATGTACACATCATACAAATGTAAAGACCGGTGGTGCATGATGTGCCACCCCAACCAGGAGTACTGGGCCCCGTTCTGCAAGGCCATCGGCAAGGAAGAATGGATTGACGATCCCCGCTACGCCACGATGGAAAGCCGGGAACAGAACTGCGAGGAGCTGGTGTCGAAGCTGGAGGAAATCATGGCTTCCCGGACTTGGGCGGAGTGGGAAAAGGAGTTCCGGGCCAACGATCTTATTGCCAGCGGCAACCAGACCGTCGCCGAAATCCTGGAGGATGAGCAGGCCATTGCCAACAATTTCTACACGGACATAGAGCACCCCGTCACCGGCCAGGCGCGGCTCCTGAACAGCCCCGTCCAGTTCACCGATACGCCCGCCGAGATAAAGTGGGTGGCGCCGCCGCTCGGCGCCCATACCGAGGAGGTGTTGCTGGAGCACGGCTACACCTGGGAGGATATGGAACGGCTAAAAGAGCAGGGTGCTATCTCCTGATTAGCCAGTACGCATAACGGTAAAACCAATCAAGGGGGCGTAAAATGAGATTAGAAGATAAAGTGGCCATCGTCACCGGCTCGGCGCGGGGAATCGGCGAGGCCATTGCCTCACGATTATGCGCCGAAGGCGCTAAAGTCGTCATCAGCGATATTGACCTTCCGGCGGCACAGGACACCTCGGCGAGGTTGAATTCCGAGGGATATCAAACCATAGCTGTCAAAGCGAACGTGGGCAGCAAACCGGAAGTCGAGGCGATGGTAAAAGCGGCGCTTGACGCCTTCGGCAGTGTCGATATCCTGGTCAATAACGCCGGTATGTCGGTCGTCGGTGCCTCCGAAGACCTGGAGGAGAAGCGCTGGAGACAGGGAATAGACGTGATGCTCACCGGCGTTTTCTTCTGCAGCCAGGCAGCCGGGAAGGTGATGATAAAGCAGAGGAGCGGCAAGATTATCAATATTTCTTCAATCAACGGCATAGGAGCTTTCCCGGAGAGGGTTGCCTACAACAGCGCCAAGGCCGGGGTGATGGGACTTACCAGAACCCTGGGCTGCGAATGGGCAAGGTATAACATCAATGTCAACGCTGTTGCCCCCGGCTACGTAAATACCTATCTTACCCAGGATTTGGTAGCCAAAGGTACCCTCGACCTTACCGAGATTGAGACAAGGACACCGCTGGGCCGGCTGGCCGAGACCGATGATATCGCCGATGCCGTAATCTTCCTGGCTTCGGAAGATTCCAAATATATGACCGGGCACACCATGGCAGTGGATGGGGGCTGGTCCGCTTACGGATACCTGCAATCCTGGCTGGAACAGAAGAGACCGACCGATGATTGATAATGTTCAACCAAACCGGTTTCCGTATTCTGTTAAATTATAGTTTAAACCCCGGCGGTAACGGAGCGTGGCGCATTTCGCCTGAATCGTAATCCCCCGTCATGGCAATAACCACCATAAGGAAGGGTCTATCGACTCTCCGGAAATAGTGCGGATTATGGATGACGCCGGCCGGTACCCATTCCGCGGTAGCTTTGGTAGTTACGAATTTTTCGGCTTCATCTCCCTCACCCAGCCAGAACTCGACTTCTCCGCCCAGGTTCAGGGTATCGTGCGGGTCGAGACCGATGAAAAGGAATAGCTCGTCGAAGTCATGGGCATGTCCGCCGCCCTCGGTGTCGCTGGTTATGCCACCTGTGAAAATATACGGTTCCAGGGAAGGGATACCAACTCCGGCTCCTGCCGCGTATACGTGGAATATTTCAACCCATATTTTCGCACCAGGGTAGATATTTCTATCGAACATCAAGGTCGGCGTGGCTACCTTACCCCGGAAAGAAGGAAAGACGCGGTCGGTAGCCAGTTTTATCTGATTTACATATTCCGTGTATAAACCCTTGCCTTTCTGTTCCAGCCCGATTTTCTCCATTGAAAAGGCCGGGGGCAGCGGGATTTCATTAAAAGTCTCGGGAGACAGGTTATAGGTCGGCGTCATGGCGATGGCCATTTCGATGATGGGCAGGTCACGGTTATTTATCTTACTGAAATAGTGCGGATTATGGGCCACGCCCCGCGGCACCCACTCCGCGGTGGGGGTATCGGCGATGAATTTCTGGGCGTCTTCCCCTTCGCCCAGCCAGAACTCCACTTCTCCGCCCAGGGACAGGACGTCATGCGGATTACTCCCGAAAAAGAGAAAGAGTTCATCGAAGTCGGGGTGGGTATGCTGTCCGCCTTTATCGATAACCTCCTGGCCGTTAACCAGCATCGGCAGTTCGCCGGGTACCATCACTCCCGAGCCTGGCGCGTAGACGTGGAAGGTCTCCACCCATATTTTTGATTCCGGGAAAACCTTCTGGTCGAACATCAGGGAAAAATCAGCCATTTTCCCCCGGTACGACGGGCGGATTATTTCCGTCCATAGCCTCAATTCATTAACGTATTTTGCATATTTACCCATAAATTATTACCCTCCTTGTTCAGTGTACAAATACAATACAATATTTCAGGTCATATCCGCTACGTAATACTCGGAATAGTCCTGCTACTCACTTAACAAAACTGCTCTAAATATTTTGCGAAGTCGGCTATGGTAGCCAGCTCGGACATTTTCTCTTTATCAATTTCTACTTCGATATCCAGCGCATTTTCCACGCCGACGATAATCTGTACCCAGTGAAGTGAATCGGCTTTTATTGTTTTCAGTTCGGTCTCGGGACTGAGGTCTCCCTCGTTGCATCTCGTCACGCGGGCTATGTTCCTTATTAGTTCCTCGGTAACTGACATAATTAGCTCCTTTGAATTAACGCTGATTATCCCGCTGCAATCCTGCCCTTGACTTTCTCCAGTTCCGTTGCCAGTTGCGGCACGAAACCGGATTCGACAGCCAGCTTGGCCTGGTTGATCGTGCCCGTAATCTGGGAGGCGCGGCTGCTTCCGTGAGATACCGCCACCACACCGTTAACTCCCCAGAGCGGACCCCCGCCTATCGCCACGCCGGGACTCAGGAGATGATAAAGCCTGGATGAAGCGCTTTCGATGTCCGGTTCGGAGACTTTTCCGCTAAATTCTGACTTTAGCCATTTACTGACTAATCTGCCCAGGCCTTCACAGAATTTTACGAGAATATTACCGACGAATCCGTCGGTAATGATTACGTCCGCCCGGGCAAAGGGGATATCCATGCCTTCGACATTTCCGATGAAATTCAGGCCGCTTTTCTGCAGCATCGGGTAGGCTTCCTTCACCATGTCATTGCCCTTGCCTTCTTCGGCGCCAACGTTAAGCAGCCCGACGCTGGGATTTTCTATGCCCATGAAGGTCCTGGCATATACCGTACCGGCTACGGCGAAATCCACCAGATGATACGGCTGGCAGCCGACGTTCGCACCGAGATCGAGCACTATTGTTTTCGGCGCCAGCTGTAAAAAAGCGCCCCCGACCATAGGCCGGTCTATCCCCGGTAGAGCCCCTACGTACTGGAGAGCGGCTACCATCACCGCTCCGGTCGAGCCGGCGCTAATCATTGCGTCGGCATCGCCTTTCTTAACCATGCTGGCGGCCAGAGCCACGGAACTATTCGGCTTGCGCATCACCGCGAACGCCGGTTCCTCGTCGTCCTTAATCACCTCGGTCGCTTCGACGATACTTACATTAAGGTCTTTATAATTCGTTTTCTCCAGCTCGGCCTCGATGGCATCCTTCGTACCAACCAGTATGATGTCTACTCCCAGACTCCCGGCTGCCTCAACCGCTCCTTTGACAATCTCTTCAGGCGCATAGTCGCCGCCCATGGCATCAACCGCCACTCTGATACGTTTTTCCATTTCATCCTCCTTATTTTTCCCGAGGAAACGACGCGATGTTGTTATTTTACCAGCTATGGGTAATGGCGTGTAACGGGCATATCTCCTGGCAGTTGTTTTCCTCTCCACGGGGGCAGCATTCTTTGCCGGGGCAGAGTAAAGCCAGTCTTTTACGGTTATCTTTACTTACGGTGGCCCTCGGCGGAGACGACCCGTCTTTTTCCATAACGAATATACCGGCCGGGCAGTTCTCCGCGCATTCACCGCATCCGTTACAGAGATTGTTATCTATGGTTATAAAATACTCCCCGGTGCCGTCGGAGTACCCGTACTGTACCTTTCCGGTTTTGATTTCACCGCCGGAATACCTCTCTCTGGCAAAAAGGGCGGCTCCCAGCGCGCCCACCAGCTGGGGGTCTTCGCACATGAGCGGCTCCAGCCCGACCTTTTCCGTAAGCTTCCTGACCATGCCGCTGTTCTTGGAGATACCGCCGGTAATGGCAAAGTCCTTTTCAATAGATATCCGCTTGAGCAGGTTAAGAGAGCGTGTTGCGATGGCTTCGTGCAGTCCGGCCAGGATATCGCTCTTGGCGATTCCCTTCCTTAAGTAAGCAATAGCGTCGGACTTGGCGAACACGGCGCATATCGTGTTGAACATGACGGTGTTTTTCGACTGGAGAGCCAGGTCGCCGCTTTCTTCCAGCGGCACCCCGAGGACGTCGGCAATCATTTCCAGGAACCTGCCGGTGCCCCCGGCGCACTTGTCGTTCATGACGAAATTGGTAACCACACCGTCGCCGTCGCAGTTAATCGCTTTGCAGTCCTGTCCCCCCATGTCCAGTATCGTTCTTACCGAAGGGAAATACCAGTTTATACCTCTGGCGTGACAGCTGATTTCCGATATATTCTCGGCGGCAAACGGCACGAGGACCCTTCCGTAACCGGTGGCGACAATGTACCTGATATCCTCGAGTGTAATGTCGGTGCTTTTAAGTGCCGTTTCCATAACGCTGCGGGCGGTCCTGGCGCTTTCCGGTCCGGTATCTATAATCGCTGACGAAAGTATATTATCGCCATCCATAATGACGGCTTTCGCCGCCCGCGACCCTATGTCTATGCCGGCAAAAATCACTGGTTCCTCCCCTTGTCGATTTTTTCCTGCGCCAGTATTGCCGCCCCCAGCGCCGCCACGATTCGCGGTTCTTCAGGGACTGATACACCGAATCCCAGTTCGTCTTCCAGTTGCCTGATGATGCCTTCGTTCAAAGCCACTCCGCCGGATACGGTAACCTCCTTCTGTATGCCGATCCTCTTGCATATCACCATGATGCGGCTGATGGTGGAGGCGAAGATACCGGCGATGACGTCGGCTTTGGGGGTAGGGGGGTCACGGTGGATATGAGATATAACCTCGGATTCGGCGAATACGGCACAGGTGTTGGTAATGTCGGCGGCGGCTTCGGCCTGTAATGAAAGCCGGGACATTTCATCGAGGGGAAGTTGCATCAGCTTGGCCATCTGTTCGAGAAAAATGCCCGTACCGGCGGCGCATTTGTCCTGGTTACCCCAGTCGCTAACCCGGCCGCGTTCGTTCAATTTGACCACGGTGCTGGTTTCCGCTCCGATATCTATCACCATGCGCGCCCCGGGGAAAAGCCTGCTGGTACCCCGCGCCAGGCAGGTGGTAATCGCCTTGCTGTCGCTGGTAAACGAGACCGATTTACCGCCGATACCGGTGGTGACGATGTAGTCATCATCGTTGTATGAATGTCCGGCTGATTTAGCGGCGGTCTGAACGGCGTTTCTTACCGACGGGTCGATGTCGTCGCCGATGCTGGTTATCAATTGAGAAACGATACTCCCGTTTTCCAGGATAACCACTTTGGTGGTCAAACTCCCTATGTCGATACCGATAGCTTTCATTTTCAGATAATATCAGAGGAATTAGCGGTCTTCCAGCAGCTCGAAGAACTGCTCGAATTTTTCCTTTACCTCTTCTTCGGAAGTGGCGGTCTGGTCGACGACGTCGCAGTCGAGGGTTAAAACGGGTACATCCACATCGTTCAGCGTGTCTTTAAACAGCTTTATCGTTGCGCAGCTGTGACGGCAGCCGACATCGGCATAGTAGATAGCCCCGTCAACCTGATAGTCTTCGGCACACCTGACGATGCTGTTCAGCGCTCTATCGTCCATGGGCCCGTACATCCTCATCTCCGGGATAAGGTAGGATTTTTTGGCAACGCTTTCCAGGGGCCGTGAAGGGTCGAGTCTGCCTTCGCCCCAGTAGGTGAAGAAAGGCTCGATGACACTGACCGCCCCGTACTCTCTGGCGATTTTTTCCAGGAAAGTCATCAGATACATCGGCGGTATGAACAGGGTCATCAGGCGGAATTTTTCCTCGGGGACGGCCCCCTTGCCCTGGCTGACGATTTCGTTGAGTTCTTCAAGCAATATCTCCAGGTATTCGATTGCTTCCGGCTGTCCCGGAAACAGGTAATCGAGGGTTACCAGCTCGAGGAAGCCCATGGCGCTAAACGGCGAGGGAACGTTTTTACGTAACTCGTTTACCCGGCGTACCATCTCTATCTGCCGATCCATCAGGCCGACGGTCTCGGACAGCTTGTCCCAGTCCATCTTCCTGCCCGATTGCTCTTCGAGGAAAGCGACCATATCCTCGAGTTCGCCTTTCAGGTAATCCAGTTCTTCCGGGCTGTCCTTAAAGGGACGGTCGATGAAAAATCCGGGACAATCGCATATCTCCATGATAAGCTCTCCGCTCTTGGCGGTGTTATCGCATACCATGTTTGACCAGAGCATAACATCGGGGCGCGGTAAGGCGCCGAGGGAATACGCTCCGGCCAGACCCCGGTGCGGGGTACAGATTTCCGAAGCCAGTCCCAGGTTCGAGCCTTCATCCAGTATGTCGCCGCACTCCCCGGTAAACAGCGCCGTCATCCAGGTGCTCGTTTCCGTATGCATCGGTACCAGTCCCATGGCATAGATAAGCTCGGACGGGAAGAAAACCGTATGCGCCGCGATGAAGTCGCCGTTTTCGCGGGCATCGAGGAGGCGGGTGAAGTACTTGCTGAGCATCTGGTAATACATCAGCTGGCTCTTCCGGTGGTCCGGTTCCGCCTGTATCATCCTCGTAATCAGCCGGCAGGCGCGGACAATCGCTTTAAGCTTGTTCTGGCTTTGAGTCGTCGTCATTTCCTCCTTGCCTCGAGCATTTCCAGGAACGCCTGTACCCTGGTGGCAATCTGCCCCGAGCCGGATGTGCCGTATTCCACGTCCAGGGCGAGAATCGGTATGCCTTTTTCTTTAAGCTTCCTGGTTAATAACGGTAAATCATGGCAATAGGGGACGCAGTACCGGACAACCTGGCTGATAATACCGTCGACTTTATAGTCGCGGGCGAATTCCAGGATGCGATCGAACCGTTCGTCCGACGGGAACATGCGGGCACAGGGGAAGTTATCCAGGTAACGGCGGGCAACCGCCTCCCTCAAAGGGCGTTTATCATCGACTATCACGGGGTCGGTCCAGTACCGCGTACTGGTGCAGAGCTCGTCAGCCACCACCAGGCCTCCCTGGTCTTCAATCGACTTGATAAATTCGGTATTGGTGAGTACGCTGCCCACCAGCATCAATCGTGCCCGGTATTCGTGGGCATTTCCGGATTCATCTATTTCTTCAAGCAGTTCCCGCAGCCATTCGTTAAATATTTCCTTGGGCATGCGGAAACTGGCGTTAAGAACATCCATCGTTTCGGTGCCCGTTATCGGGGGGTTTTCTCTTTTCCGGTATTCGTAAAGCTGTTTGAGCAGTTGTCGCGTTTCATTGTACAGGTTGATGGATTCCAGCAATGATTCGTCTGAGATTGTATGTCCCAGATATCCCTCCAGGTGCTGCGTGAACTTCTCGACCTCGTTGAAATAAAGGGCATGGGCTTTTTTGGTGTATTTGCGCGGTACCGTCAGGACATGGTGAAAGGGAGTGCCGATGTAATTACGCCACAAATCGAACAGGCGCCTGGCGCCGTCGCATGTTGAACCGCCCACCACGCCGTCCAGGAAATCATAATCACCCTGCAAGCCCAGCTGCAGGCAACTGCGTGAAAAAGAGCAGTTGTTCACGTATAAATAAGCGGTACCTTCATCGAGGTCGGTTTCACGGGAATGACCTACTATTCTTATCGGTAAAATACCGGCCGCATGGATTATCTCTTCGGGAACGTAGGTACATAACCAGCCGAATATCTTTTTACCGCTATTTTTGTGTTCTAATACGAGTTTTGTTTTGGGGAACTCCCGGTTAATTTCCCGGAATTTATCGAGCAACTTGAGTTTGACGATACCCCGTCCTGTGG
>JASFHJ010000046.1:0-8361 GCA_050123255.1 Dehalococcoidia bacterium | reverse complement strand
GAAGTCCACGACGATTATCTGCTGCCAGGTCCCCAGGATGAGCTGTCCGTTCTGGAAGGGCACTACCAGCGAAGCGCCCAGCAGCGAAGCCCTTACGTGGGAGTGGCCGTTGCCGTCATGCCAGCGCCGGTCGTGCTGATATTCGATGTCCCTCGGGGCAATGCGTTCCCAGAGATTTTGCAGGTCGGCCACCAGTCCCGGCTCGTATTCCACCGTGGTAACTCCGGCGGTAGAACCGGCGATGAATACCGTCACCGTTCCGCTGTTTATTTCTGACCCGGCTACCGCTTCAGCTACTTCGCGCGTAATATCAACGATATCACCGTCACCCCTGGTACGCAGGGTTATCTGACCCGTTGTGATCATAATGAAAACCTCCGCTGTTTATTATAGAGAAAACACGGAGATAAACAAATAGATGATGTTTTAAAACGAAGATTCGGATCGTTATTTTTGATTATCGGACTTAATATTCCTGGCAGACCCGTCTTTTTCCGGAGAGCCGAAACCGGGCCAGTGCATAAGGCATATCCCGGAGTTGTAACACTTCCGGCAGAATTTACACCGGTCATTGTTACTTTTTACTTTTTTAGTCGTCATAGCTTTACCTGTAAGTATATCCGATATATACAATACTACTAATTACCGGATAATTAATATGACAAATATCTCTTTATATTTATGAATATATTGGATATTATGGGTTTATGATATTCATATCTTAAGTACTATTGACAAAAAATCCGGCGGGAGTATAATCACATTACCTGAACACGAGCGTTAACCGGCATTTCCTCTATTCCGCCGGAGTCTGGTTATGATAACGGGATATATGCTGACCAGTGAAGGTGTTGCCCGGTTCCGGAAAAGGAAGGCGTTAACCGGCGAGGACCAGGTACGCGAAGAGGGCTACGATATACTTAATTATCTCTACGAATACGGCGGCGCCCCGCTGGAAGAGATAATCCGTTATACCGGATTTCCCCGCAGCAAGGTAACACAGCAGCTATCGGTGTTTCTCAGTCACGGCATGGTGGAAGGAATGACCAAATAGCCGCAGGAGATTTTCACCCCGCCCCTCGTGAAATATCTTTTCCCACCCGACCGCCCTGTAGCGTCGTGCACTTGTCCTGAGATTACCTCACACCTTTTCCCCACCGAACGCTCATTCTGAGCCTGCCTGCGGGCCGAACCGCCCTACGGCGGGCAGGCCTGTCGAAGAATTACCCAACGACCGCCTTATTAACGTTATCCGATTATTCTTCAGTTACTTTAGAGGGATTACTAAAGAATAATTGACACCTTAGTAGTTCAATATTATATTGGAGAAGCTATATAAAACTTGAATCGATATTTACGGGGTTTGGTGATGAGAGAGGATAAACGAATTACAAAAATACAATCTGTGCTTACACAAGGTGAGAATATAGAAAAATGCTTCGACCTTAATGACTGCCAGGTGTATGCTACTAACAAACGATTACTGAGATTAGAAGATAATAACGTCAGAGATTTTGATTATGGTCATATCTCAAGTGTCGGTTATTCACCTAAACGTTATTGGTTATTAGCTATTCTCGGACTTTTGATTGGAATTTTCGGATATTACATAGGATATGTATATGATGAAGTGGTAATAATTACCGTGGGAATCATTATTGGGATAATATTTATAATAATAGGAATATTCTACAAAACTGAGTTTATAGCCACAAATGTTATTGGGGCAGATAGTCCAATTGTATATAAAGGTCACCGTCAAGAACTGGATTCTTTATTGAAAATAATCAGGGAAAAACAGAATACCACACAATCTCGTGATATTACAGTGTCAAATGAGCAGGACTTTACCGTTACCCTGAGAAAGCTTGCTGAACTAAAAGAAGAAGGAATCATCACCCAAGAAGAGTTTGAAAATAAAAAGACTCAAATTCTGGGTAACTCTGTATAACTAATTACTCTATCTCGTTAAAAATCGGGTTTTATTGCCTATCCCACTCCACTTCCCCCATCTCGAAGACCGGGCCGTCTTTGCAGACCTGCTTTGGGCCGCTCTTTGTTTTAATGGTGCAGCCGTAGCAGACGCCGAACCCGCAGGCCATCATTATTTCCATAGATATCTGGACGGATTTACCCTTGAGTTCCGGGATTCGTGACATCGCCTCGTACATCTCCACCGGACCGCAGGCAAATACCCGGTCGATTCCATCCATATACGCAGGGATGAGGTCGGTCGCCGGTCCCTTATAGCCCTCGCTGCCGTCGTCGGTGGCGTTGATGACGTTAATACTGCCGGGTTTCACACCGGCGTCGTAGGATTTTTGGCTGATGGAAACCGGCAGGAGGCAATCGGCGGTACGGGCTCCGATGATGAAGGTTATGTTTTTACCCGATTCCAGAACAGTATCAGCCAGGAAAAGCAGCGGGGCTATTCCCATGCCACCCGCCACCAGCATCACGTTCCCGGAACTTTCCCTGATATCAAATCCGTTACCCAGCGGGCCCAGGATATCCAGGGTATCACCGGCTTTCCTCTGTGAAAGCCAGCCGGTACCCTTACCGACGTTGGCTACCAGCAGCGCCAGCCTTTCACCGTCAATCCGGTGGATGCTGATGGGACGCCGCAGCAGGGTATCTTCGCCGCAGGCGACCATGACGAACTGCCCGGCTTTAGCTTCGGCGGTTACCCGAGGTGATTCCAGCCACAGCAGGTAAGCCCCGGGGATAGCCTCGCAGACGGATACGACCCCGGCTGATGCTTGTGTTATGTTTCTGTTCATTCTACCGAATTAACTAAGTCCTCCAATAAATTGTAAAGCCCCGGTTCTGTAGCAGCTCCGTATATCGCCCCCTCAGCGTTAAACCAGAACTGGTCTTCGCTATAATCGAACACTGCTTTTAAACCGTCGCTCAGGGTAAATTCCAGGATAAACCCGAGGCTGTGGAGAATGGTAACCTCGCTGGTTTTGCCCTCGTTCTCCACGAATCGCGGCTGGTTCCGGGTAACGCTCGATTTTTCCAGGTAGCCGATAATGGTGTCGAATTCGGGCTGATCCTTATCCAGTATTCTCTGGTTGCCGGTGGCATAGTGTTTCACCGTCAACCTCCAGCCCGACTCTACTACCTTCTCCACCGCCTCGTTATATTCGTTGGATGTTCCCGGTCCGTCCGTGGTACACGATGCTGGAATTATCAGCATAAATGCGATTATGGATAGTACCGGAGCGTTTTTTAATATCTTCATCAATTTTTACCTGAGCGCCTGTCGGATATGTCATCCGTTACTTACCTCGCTAACTGGAAGGAAATGGAATTAACTGGAATAATACTTCTTCAAGCAACGCGGCATCTACCGATGCACTGTAAAACATATCCCCAGTTACATACCATACTTCAGTGCCACAATCGAAGGAAATTTCGGAACCATCGCTTAACATAAAAAGAAGGGTGTAATTGCGCACGTAAGGTATGCCGATCACCTTTGTTTCTCCATCACTTTCCACGAACCGGGGCTGTTCCCTGGTAACTTCAGAATTTCCCAGATACCCCAGGATGGTATTGAACTCAGGGCTGCCTTTTTCGAGCGTGATTTGAATACCGAGCGAATAATACTCACTCACGGTCAATTGCGTCGCTGACGAGGTCACTTTCTCCACGGCCTCGTAATAGTCCAGCGATGTTTCTGCCCCGTTTCCTGAACAGGAGAGGCTCAACGGTACTAGTGTAGATACCAGAATCAACACCAGAGCATGTAAATATTTTGATCGTTTCATATCCGGTCTTCCGGTGCTCTCTGCTTCATGACGGCTCCCGGTTGCGGTAGTTGGGTAAGGGCTGGACGGTAAACAGCCCGCTGCCGCTGGAAATGGCTTCGGCGGCGGCGCGTATCGTGTCCAGCGACGTGAAACATGGGATGCGTTTCTCCACGGCGGCGCGTCGGATGTAGAAACCGTCGCGGAAAGGCACGTTTCCTCCGGTAAGGGTATTGACCACGCCGTTAATGGTGCCGTCGTTAATCAGGTCGATTATATTGGGATGGCCCTCATCGAGCTTTTTGCTGGTCATTTTCACCGGCAGTCCGGCCGCCTCAATCATGGCGGCGGTGCCCTCGGTGGCGTATATCTTGCTGCCGGCAGCCGCCAGCTTTCTGATAATCGGCAGCGCCTCCGGTTTATCTCTATCGGCGATGCTGAAGAAGATACCGTTTTCCGGCGGCAGCGCCAGCCCGGCGGCGATGATGGCTTTCGCCAGCGCCGCCCCGATGGTGTAATCGATTCCCATTACCTCGCCGGTGGACTTCATCTCCGGTCCCAGGTGGGTATCCACGCCCACCAGCTTGGACATGGAGAACACCGGCGCTTTGATGGCGATTAGCTTACTCACCGGCCACAGTCCGCTGCTGTAGCCCTGTTCTTTCAGGCTGGTGCCCAGCATCACCCGGGTAGCGACCTTAATCATCGGCACCCCGGTGACTTTTGAGATAAAGGGGACGGTGCGGCTGGCGCGGGGATTGACTTCCAGGACGAAAACGGACGACTTGCCCTCCTCGCCCGGCATGATAACGAACTGGATGTTCATCAGGCCGTTCAATTGCATTCCCAACCCGATACGAATCGTATAATCGACGATTGTATCGACCTCATCCTGGGCGAGATTGACACCCGGGTAGACCGCCATGGAGTCGCCGCTGTGGACGCCGGCGCGCTCGATGTGTTCCATGATGCCGGGAATGAGTACGGTTTCCCCGTCGCCGATGGCGTCGACCTCCACCTCTTTGCCCTGGAGATATTTATCGATGAGTACCGGGTGGCTGGTATCCAGTTCCATCGCCAGCCCGATGTATCTCACCAGCTCGGTGGCGTTATGGACGATTTCCATGGCCCGGCCGCCCAGGACGAAGCTGGGACGCACCATCACCGGGTAGCCGATCATTTCCGCTACATTGAGACCCTCGTCGAGGGAGGTTATTCCCGCCCCCGGCGGCTGGGGAATCGAAAGCTCATCCAGGAAGAGCTCGAACCGCTTTCTGTCTTCAGCGAGGTCGATGGCGTCGGCGCTGGAGCCGATTATCGGCATACCGGCACTCGCCAGCGGATTGGCCAGGTTTACCGCCGTCTGACCGCCGAACTGGACGATAGATGGCGGCGACTTCATATCATCGGGGGAATTGCCGTCGCTCTCATTCTCCAGGATATCCCGCAAGCTTTCCTCATCGAGGGCTTCGAAATACAGCCGGTTGCTGGTATCGAAGTCGGTGGAGACCGTCTCCGGGTTGGAGTTCACCATGATGCTCTGGTAACCGGCGTCCTGCAAGGCCCAGGCCGAATGTACGCTGCAGTAGTCGAATTCGATGCCCTGCCCGATGCGTATCGGGCCGCTGCCGATGACGACAGCCTTGTTGTCTTTGATGGGCTCCGCCTCGTTTTCCTGCTCGTAAGCGCTGTAGAAATAGGGCGTCGATGCGTCGAACTCGGCGGCGCAGGTATCCACCATCTTGTACACCGGTCTTATATTCCACTCGTGGCGCAGTTCCCGCACCTGCTCCGGCAGTCTGTCGGCTAGAGCGCCGACCTGCTCGTCGGAGAAGCCGAGTCGTTTGGCCTGCCATAAAAGGTCTTTCGTTATCGGTTCCGCCAGCAAAGTTTTTTCCATATCGACGACGTTCTGGAGCTTATCGAGGAACCAGGGGTCAATCCGCGTGTAGGCGGCTATCTCGTCGCTGGTGATGCCCCGCCGCAGCGCCGCCATGATGGCCCAGAGTCGCAGGTCGGTGGGCGGCATCAGGGGGTAGGTCTGGATATCGGCGCCCCGCTCCCACTCCGGGTCTTCCCAGAGCAGCGTCTTCTTACCGAACTCCAGCGAGCGGACGGCTTTCTGCAGCGCCGCCTCGAAGGTGCGGTCGATGGCCATGACCTCGCCGGTGGCTTTCATCTGGGTCCCGGTGATGCGGTCGCCGGTGGCGAATTTATCAAAAGGCCACCGGGGAATTTTCACGACTATGTAGTCGAGGGCCGGTTCGAAGGAAGCCATCGTCTTGCCGGTGACGGCGTTGGGAATCTCGTCGAGCCGCTTGCCGACGGCTATCTTGGCGGCCACCCGCGCGATGGGATAGCCGGTGGCCTTCGACGCCAGGGCGGAACTGCGGCTGACCCGCGGGTTGACCTCGATGACGTAATACTTGCTGCTCTTGGGGTCGAGGGCCAGCTGGACGTTGCAGCCGCCTTCCACGCCCAGCGCCCGGATGATATTAAGGCTGGCGGTGCGCAGCATCTGGTATTCGTCGTCGTTGAGGGTCTGGCTGGGCGCCACCACGATGCTGTCCCCGGTGTGCACGCCCATGGGGTCGAAGTTCTCCATGTTGCAGACAGTGATGCAGGTGTTGGCGGCGTCCCGCATGACCTCGTATTCTATCTCTTTCCAGCCGACGACCGATTCTTCGAGGAGCACCTGGTGAATGGGACTGGCGCGGAGGCCGATTTCCACCTTTTCCTTGAGTTCTTCGATGGTATAGGCGATGCCGCCGCCCGTACCGCCGAGGGTATAGGCCGGGCGGATAATCAGGGGCAGGCCGATTTCATCAGCGACCTTGCGCGCCTGGCGCCAGGTGGTGACGGTAGCGCTGGGGGGCACCGGCTCCCCGATTTTAAGCAGCATCTGCTTGAATAGCTCGCGGTCTTCGGCGTTGCGTATCGTTTGCAGGGGAGTGCCCAGCAGGCGCACCTCGTATTTGTCCAGCACGCCGGCGTCGGCTAAATCCACCGCCAGGTTCAGTCCCGTCTGGCCGCCCAGCGTGGGCAGCAGGCCGTCGGGGCGTTCCCGCTCGATGATGCGGGCGATGATGTCCACGGTCAGCGGCTCGATGTAGACCACGTCGGCGACGTCTTCATCGGTCATGATGGTGGCGGGGTTGGAGTTCACCAGCACGGAGGTAACGCCCTCCTCGCGCATGGCCTTGCAGGCCTGTGTACCGGCGTAGTCGAACTCGGCCGCCTGCCCGATGATGATGGGCCCCGAGCCTATGATAAGGACTTTAGACGGTTTGGTGGTCAAGTTAAAACCTCTCTTTAAATATCAACTAAAAATCTCCTTGCATCTGGGGCAGCTTCTCTTTTTTTTCTTAAATTTATAGCTTTTTATTCCAGGCCAATAATTTTCTGTATCATTTATTTTATCGTCTATTTGTTTAGCAAGACTTTTCGTATTTTCTAAAACAATACGAGATGAAACGATTAAATAACTGACATCTTGATGATATTTTACGTCATTTGCTACCTTACGGATTGCTGTCTTGCATCGCCTTTTGCCATTGTCTGTACTTGCACATGCTATAGCTTGTGAACCCCAACCCCCTACATATAAATTGTCGGGATTCTCATTTGCTTTTATCTCGATTTTGTTAAAATTGATCCAACGATTAACCAATGGTTTATAGCTATCTTGCCACCAGATGTACAGAGGAGTATAGATGTTATCGAAAATATAGAACGGACGCCTAGATTGTGTATTTACGTCTATGACTGAAAAATTTCTTGATTCGAAATCTTGTTTAATTTTAGTATTAAGTTCGATATGTCTTTTATTATGATTTTCGATATGTTTTCTGTATTCATTTATCTTTGTAGCTTCTTCTGAGAAATGCGAAGAAAATTGTCTAGTGGGTGTTGGTAAGATACCTAATTCATAATCAGAAGTGTCTTTATATGAAGGCCAGCCCCTTGAGATTATTAACCACCCATAAAAATTTGTAATTTTATTCAATATATCAATTATTGATATTGCTTCAGGTTTTATTTCCATAAAGTGAGTGTATAGTATTTGGTTATCTCTTTCTCTTTTTCTTTGAATAATAATAGTGATGTAATGTATTAAACGTTTCGTTAAAAAACCTATTATTCCTAACACGACAACAACGCATATTGGAATCACTGCTTGCCAAAAAGTGTGAATTGAATCCCACCATTCTAATATTCCACTCATTTTATTCTACCTCTCACCCCTTCTCCACTCCTTTTCCTTTTATATCTATTCCCGCCTGGCTGCTCTTTAGAATCGGCGGCTAAGCCGGTAGCTTTTTCTTTCTATTGCCCCCCCTATTTCATCCGCGTGACTGTTATCGGGGTCTCTCCGTCATCCAGGGTCAGCTCGTCGCCGGAGATGCTGTATTCCAGGACAACGTCTTCCCCTTCATCCATAACTTCCCCGTTGACGCTTACCAGTGTTAGCGTTATCTCTTTATCCCCGGTTTCTTCGTATGTGCAGATCATGGTGGTGTAGCCGTCCCCCATTTCCATTTGCCCGTCGTTAAAAAACTCCATATACACTTCTTCCTCGGCATATTCCCACTTCCCTACGAGGGAAGAC
>JASFHJ010000045.1:0-8390 GCA_050123255.1 Dehalococcoidia bacterium | reverse complement strand
AAAAGAGGTATCTTACTGGAAGCAATGTCGGCAACAGCGTTACTGCTGGCTGGAGGCGATGTATTAATCATGAGACACCCCGAAGCGATTAAACTCGTCAGGGAGATGGTCTCAGACCTGACCACAAAATAAGTGAGGTAAAAAGCACATGGCAGAAGATAAAAAGAATAAGAGCATAGATGAGGCTACGCAGGAACTCTACGAAAAAGCCTGTACCGATGAAGTCAACACCAGCTATCATCGGGCTGATAGCCTTAAGCCATGCCCGATAGGCTCGGTGGGCAGCTGCTGCAAACACTGCGGCATGGGCCCCTGCCGCATACCGCTGCCCAAGGGCAAGGAGGAAACTCCCGAGGAAAAGAGGAAACGACGGGGTATTTGCGGAGCTACCGCGGAAACCATCGCCGCCCGTAACTTCATCCGCATGGTTGCCGGTGGTGCCGCTGCCCACTCGGACCACGGACGCGGTGTAGCCGAGTTATTCGTCGCGGTAGCCAAGGGTGAAGCCCCCGGTTACAAAATCCGGGACGAGCAGAAACTGCTGGCTCTTGCCCTGGAGTGGGGAATCGAAATCGGCGACCGCACCAATGAAGAAATCGCCCTGGAAATCGGCGAGATGGCCCTTGCCGAGTTCGGCAAGCAGGAAGGCGAAGTCCTCTTCTGCAAGAGGGCTCCCCTGAAACGCCAGGAAATCTGGCGGGAGCAGGGAGTCATGCCGCGGGGCATCGATAGAGAAATCGTGGAAATAATGCACCGCACCCATATCGGTGTCGACCAGGAATACCAGAACCTGCTGACACAGGGTGTCCGGGCCTCCATCGCCGACGGCTGGGGCGGCAGCATGATTGCCACCGAACTGCAGGACATACTCTTCGGAACGCCGGCCCCGGTGCTGAGCGAGGTCAATCTGGGTATTCTCAAGGAGGATGAGGTCAACATCATCATCCACGGACACGAGCCGCTGCTCTCCGAGATGATTGTAGCCGCCTCCCGCGACCCGGAGATGATTGAACTCGCCAAGTCCAAAGGAGCCAAAGGTATCAACCTGGCCGGCATCTGCTGCACGGCCAATGAAATCCTGATGCGCCACGGCGTACCGCTGGCAGGTACTTTCCTGCAACAGGAATTGGCGCTGGTAACCGGAGCCGTGGACGCCATGGTGGTCGACGTCCAGTGTATTATGGAGTCGCTACCGGATATCGCCCAGTGCTACCATACCAAGATTATCACCACGTCCCCCAAAGCCAAGATGAAGGGCGCCCAGCACATAGAGTTTAATGAGCATGACGCCGTTAACGGTGCTAAAGAGGTTGTTAAAGCGGCCATAGAAGCCTTCCCCAACCGGGGAACCAACATCCGCATTCCTCAATCCAAACATAACCTGATTGCCGGCTTCAGCCACGAGACCATCAACTACCTGCTGGGCGGCTTGTTCCGGGCTTCCTACCGGCCGCTGAACGATAATATCGTCAACGGACGCATCAGGGGTGTGGCCGGAGTGGTCGGCTGCAATAACGCCCGCTGGGAGCATAACCAGGCGCACATCGCCATGGTCAAGGAGCTTATCAAGAACGACGTGCTGGTTATCCAGACGGGCTGCAGCGCCATGGCCAGCGCTATGGCCGGATTAATGGTGCCGGAGGCCGCCCGCGAATACGCCGGCGAAGGCCTCGCCGAGGTCTGCGAGACCGTCGGCATTCCGCCGGTGCTGCACATGGGCTCCTGCGTCGATAACAGCCGCATCCTGATAGCCGCCACCGCCATGGTCAAGGACGGCGGACTCGGCGACGACATCAGCGACCTGCCCGCCGCCGGAGCGGCGCCGGAATGGATGAGCGAGAAAGCCATCTCCATCGGACAGTACTTCGTTGCTTCCGGTGTCTATACCGTATTCGGTGTTACCTGGCCTACCGAGGGCAGTAAAGAAGTCACCGACTACCTTTTCAAGGAAATGGAAGAGAAATACGGCGGTATGTGGGACTTCGAGCCCGACCCGATAAGGGCAGCGCACAAAATGATTGCTCATATTGATGAAAAGCGTAAAGCCCTGGGCATCGATAAAGCCAGAGAGAGAGTACTCTACGATATGGATATGAGGCGCGAACTGGAGGGTTAGACTTCCGGCGCTGTTGATAATAAGGAGGATAGAAGCAAATGTCCAAGATAATTGCATCGGCAGCCATCCGTGGCGCTCACAAGATAGTTGAAAGAGCCGAAAAACAATGGCAGGATGCCATGGATAAACACGGCGCCAACGAGCCGGTCGGCTTTCCCAACACCGCCTACTACCTGCCGATAATTTACGGCATCTCGGGAATGAAAGTGGAAAAGCTGGGCGATATGGAGGCGGTCTTAAAGAAATGCAAGGCGCTCCTGCCGCCGCTGGTAAAATCAGAACACCACCTGCCCTACCTGGGACCCACCCTGGATGCCGGGATGATAACCTTCTGGGCCGAAGAACTGATTGAAGCCATCAGATATCTGGAAAATCCCGGCTTTTACCTGTTGGGTGAAGACGTTACCGAGGACAACATCTGGCTCGGCGCTGCCGATGATGTCATCATGAGAAAAAGAGGCGTGGAGTTCGTCGACGGAACCGCTCCGGGCTTCGCCGCCATACTGGGCGCAGCCCCTACGCCCGAGATAGCCAAAGACATCGCCGAAGAGCTTCAGAAGAAGAACCTGTACGTCTTCATGGCCGGACAGCATAACGGGGAGAAATTCTCCGAGCAACTGGTAAAGGCCGGCGTACAGATTGGCTGGGGCACCCGCCTGGTCTCCTTCGGCCCGGATACCAGCGCCGCTGTCTTCGCTCTGGGATTCGCTACCAGAGCCGCCATGTCTTTCGGCGGTATCGAAGCCGGCGACTACCGGAAAATTCTCATATACAATAAAGACCGCGTCTTTGCCTTCGCCATGACCATGGGCGACGTTACCGACGAATGGTACGCCAACGGCGCCGGCGCCATCAACTGGGGCTTCCCGGTCATCGCCGATACGCCCATACCGGAGATTTTGCCCACCGGCGTTTGTACCTACGAACACGTCGTATCCAACATCGCGCATGATGAAATCGTCAGCAAGTCCATCGAGGTCAGGGGACTCAAGGTTACCGTTACCGAGGTACCCATCCCGGTCGCTTTCGGACCTGCCTTCGAGGGTGAAAGGGTTCGCGGCGATGATATTTACCTGGAAGCCGGCGGCGGCCGAACGCACATGGTGGAGTGGGTTACCACCAAGCCCATGGACGAGGTCGAGGACGGCAGGGTAGAAATCATCGGGCCCGAGCTTGCCGATATCGAAGCAGGTTCGCGTTTACCCGTGGCGATTGCCGTGGAGGTGGCCGGCCGCGAGATGCAGGACGACTACGAACCCATCCTGGAGCGACAGATTCACCACCTGATCAATTACGCCCAGGGCGTGATGCACATCGGCCAGAGAGATATTGCCTGGATTCGTGTTGCCAAGCAGGCGGTGGAAAAGGGCTTCAAGCTGGAGCATATCGGCACCCTATTACACGCCAAACTCCACCAGGACTTCGGCCGAATCTTCGATAAGATACAGGTAAAGCTTTATACCAACGATGAGGACGTTAATAATATCATAGAAAAAGCCAGAGTCGCTTATAAGATCAGGGATGAGCGTATCGAAGGCATGACCGACGAGACTACCGATACCTATTACTCATGCACCCTCTGCCAGTCCTTCGCTCCCAGTCACGTTTGCGTCATCAGTCCGGAGAGAACGGGGCTGTGCGGCTCCTATAACTGGATGGATTGCAAGGCTGCCTACGAAATCAATCCCACCGGACCCAACCAGCCGGTGCCCAAGGGCGAGACCATCGATGCCAAGCTGGGACAATGGAAAGGCGTCAACGCATTTGTTGAACAGGCTTCCCGCGGCAAAATCGACCATTACAACTTCTACAGCATCGTTAACGATCCCATGACCACCTGCGGCTGCTGCGAAGCTATCGCCGCAGTGCTGCCTTTATGCAACGGCATCATGACGGTCAACCGCGACTACACCGGCGAAACTCCGTGCGGTATGAAATTCACCACCCTGGCCGGAACCATCGGCGGTGGCCTGAGCACGCCGGGCTTCGTGGGGCACGGTAAATACAACATAACCCAGCGTAAATTCATAGCCGCCGAGGGCAGCCTATTACGGATGGTCTGGATGCCCAAGATACTTAAAGAGGAAATCGGCGAACGCTTCAAAGCCAGAGCCGAAGAACTGGGCGTGCCCGACCTTCTGGAAAGAATTGCCGACGAAACGGTAGGACTTACCGAAGAGGAGATATTACCATTCCTGCAGGAAAAGGAACACCCGGCTCTGACGATGGACCCGATACTGGGTTAGGACACTTCGGTAAAAATGATATAGCGGGATAAATATTACCTTATTCGATAAGGATTAAGGAAAGGAGATTGGTTTATGGCACTAACTGGAATTGAAATCTTCAAATTACTGCCCAAGACTAACTGCGGCGACTGCGGCGTGCCGACATGTCTCGCCTTTGCCATGAGTCTGGCCGCCGGGAAAGCGGAACTGAGCAAGTGCCCCCACGTTTCCGAGGAAGCCACGGCGCAGCTTTCGGAGGCCTCGGCACCACCGATTCTCCCGGTGACCATCGGTACCGGCGATAAAGCGCTGAAAATAGGCAGCGAGACCGTCATGTTCCGCCATGAAAAACGATTCGAGAATCCCCCCGGCATTGCCATATTGATCAGCGATGCCATGGATGACGCCGAAGTATCCGCCCGGATGGACAAAGCCAAGATAGAATACGAGCGCGTGGGCCTAACCCTCAGCGCCAACCTTATAGCCCTCAAAGCCGAGTCCGGTGATGCTGCCAAATTCACCGCTCTGGTCAACAAGGTAAAGGACGGCAGCGATGCCAACCTGATACTGATGAGCGATAACGTCGATGTCCTGACGGCGGCGGTACAAGCCTGCGCCGACCGCAAACCGTTGATTTATGCCGCCACCAAGGATAACGTCGATGCCGTAGCCGCCCTGGCCAAAGAAAACGATTGCCCGGTAGCCGCCAAAGCCGACGGAATGGAAGAACTGGCGGCACTTACCGAGAAACTGGCGGCGGCCGGATTGAAAAACATTGTCATCGATTCCGGTTCCCGGACGGTCAAGCAGGCTCTGGAAGACCAGATAATCATCCGGAGTGCCGCTCTGAACAAACAGTACCGTCCTCTGGGATACCCGACCATTACCTTCCCCGCCGAGATGACGGACAATCCCATGAAGGAAGCCCTTATAGCTTCCGTATTCATTGCCAAATATGCCGGAATTATCGTCCTTTCCGATTTCCAGGGCGAAAGCCTGTTCCCGCTGCTGGTGGAAAGGCTGAATATCTATACCGACCCGCAGCGACCGCTGGCCACTACCGAAGGAATTTACGAAATTAACAATCCTGATGAGAATTCACCATTATTGGTTACTTCTAATTTCTCGCTGACTTACTTCATCGTTTCCGGTGAAATCGAAAACAGCAAGGTCCCCAGCTACCTCTACGTCAAGGACACGGAAGGGCTTTCCGTGATGACCTCCTGGGCAGCCGGTAAATTCTCGGCGGACATTATCGGGCCATCTATCAAAAAGAGCGGCATTGAAGATAAAATCAAGCACCGCAAACTCATCATACCGGGATACATCGCTGCCGAGAGCGGCGGACTGGAAGAAGAACTGCCCGGCTGGGAAATCATGGTCGGTCCCAGGGAAGGGGCCCATATCCCGGGTTATCTTAAAGATTGGAAGCCATAGGATAAAATTTAAGGAGGCAAGATGATCCTTATCGGTGAAAATCTAAACGTTATGTCTCATACCCTCGGTCCTGCCCTGAGAGAGAGGAATGCGGGCCCGATAGAGGAAATGGCCAGGAACGAAACCGCCGCTGGGGTGGACCTTATCGACCTTAATATCGGCCCGGCCCGCAGAGGCGGCGACGAGCTGATGGCCTGGACGGTGGAGACCGTCCAGAATGTTACCGATAAAATGCTGTCCCTGGATACCACCAACCTGGATGCGATGGAGGCCGGACTCAAAGTAAATAAGAATAAAGCCCTGATGAACTCGGTCTCCCTGCAGACCAGCCGTATCGACCGGGGACTGGAAATGGCGGCGAAATACGACGCCGACATGATAGGTCTTCTCTGGAGTAACGACGGTATGCCCCGCGACATTAACGAAAGGGCAATGCACACCGTCGATTTCGTCTACAAAGCCAACGAGGCTGGTATACCCAACGAGAGGATATGGATCGACCCCATCGCCAGCCCGGTATCGGTCGAGATAAACCAGGTGAAAGCCTGCGTCGAATTCATGGGTATGCTGGCGGAAATCGCCCCCGGCTGCAAGTCCACGGTGGGGCTATCCAACATCTCCAACGGAGCCCCCGACGCGCTCCGGTGCTGGCTGAATCGTACCTATATGATAATGCTGATGCGCAACGGGCTTTACTCGGCGATTGTCGATGCGTTTGACGAAGACCTGATAAAAATAGCCAGAGGCGAACGACAGGATATCGTGGAGCTGGTCCACAAGTTGATGGACGGTGAGAGCATGGATATCAACTCGCTATCTCAGGAAATGGCTAATTACGCTAAAACAGTCCGGGTACTCACCGGGGAATCTCTCTATTCCGCCTCCTGGCTTGAAGTGTAACGACTGTCATTGCGAGCCCCGTCGCCATCGGGGCGTGGCAATCTCGGTACGGCATTTAAAAGATTGCTTCACTCCGTTCGCAATGACACCGGGAACTAATGGGAAGCGTATATTAATATGACTAGGGAACGCTTAAAGATTCCGGACCAGAACGTACGTGATTACGCTCACGAGCTTGCTTACTCCATTGTCTGCAAGCAACTTGCGGCTATTGAAAATATAGAAGAACAGTGCCGGAAAAGCGGTACCCGTTATTCGGAATCGGAAAAAGCGGTACTTATCGATTACCTGAACCAGCCGTATAAAATCAGCTATCCCGATGGTGAAGTAACCTTTGCCGATAAAACCGATGATGTTCCCATCAAGGATAAAATCCTGATTCTGGACTACTTCACGCGTGCCAGCGGCAACCCGCTCACCGGCAAGCTGATAACCTATAAAGAACTCCAAGACGGTATCAATTACTTCTCCGTTTTCCATAAGAGGGCCATCCAGCCGTTCGTTACGTTCTTTGGGGATAAACCTGAAGAAATCGTTAAAACCGCGGCAATATTCGGTGGCGAACCGGCTGATTACGGCGATGTTGCCGTTAAAATCAACGCTTTCAGTCGCGTGCCCCTGACCATAGCTCTATGGCGCGGCGACGACGAATTCGGACCTGAAGGCAGTATCCTTTTCGACAGCACGGTGTCCGAATACCTTACCAACGACGATATTCACTCGCTCTGCGAAGGTATAGCCTGGAAAATGGTGAGAGCTTTAAAAGAAAGGGGTGATAATCCTGGCAGTTGATAAATTGACCAAAGCCGATGTTGAAGACAAGATGATGGTGATTTTCTCCAATCACCGGGGCGAAAAATCAGAGTTGATCCCCATCCTTCAGGAGACCCAGGCGCAGTTCCGTTATCTACCCGCTGCCGCCATGAAAGAAATCGCCGTTTTTTTACACATGCCGGAAAGCACGGTCTACGGCGTAAGTACCTTTTATGCCCAGTTCAAGCTTACGCCGCTGGGTAAGAGAATCATCAGGGTATGCCGCGGTACCGCCTGCCACGTGCGGGGTGCTTCCAAGGTACTGACCGAACTGGAAAACCGGCTCGGCATCAAGCAGGGAGAGACCACCGAGGACCTGGAATATACCCTGGAAACGGTCGCCTGTATCGGCGCCTGCGCCCTGGCTCCTACCATGACGATAGATAGCGAGACTTACGGCAAAATGACCCCTAAAAAAGTTGCGGAGGTTTTAGGTGGCAAAAGCGAAACCAAGTAACAATCATAAAACTATCCTGGTGTGCCAGGGAACCGGCTGTGTTTCCGGTAAATCACTGGAATTAACCAAAGCCCTGGAAAAAGCGGTAGCCAAGCTGAAAATCCCGGGTGTCGATATAGATTTCACCGGTTGTCACGGCTTTTGTGAACAGGGTCCGGTGGCTATCGTGGAGCCGGAAGGGATTTTCTATACCCAGGTAACCGTTGACGACGCCGAAGAAATCATCGAATCACACATCCGGGACGGAAAACCGGTGGAACGCCTTTTCTACAAAGACCCTGCCACGGGAGAAGCCGTGCCGAAATACCAGGACATCACGTTTTACAGCAAGCAGCATCGTATTATCCTGCGAAACTGCGGACACGTTAATCCCGAGAAGATAGACGACTATATAAATGCCGGCGGCTACCAGGCTTTGCCCAAAGCCATCAAGGAAATG
>JASFHJ010000044.1:0-8411 GCA_050123255.1 Dehalococcoidia bacterium | reverse complement strand
CGAGGACCTCACGGCTGGTACAGGCAGCGCCGGGACCGACCCCGACGAGCACGCCGGATATCCCCGTTTTCATCAGTTCCAGGCAGGCGGTATAGCTGACACAGTTCCCGACGAGTATGGGCATCTTCAATTGTTCGTACAGTTCGGACAAAATCAAGCCGCGATAGCTCTTGGAGATGTGCCGGGCGCTGGTAACGGTGGACTGTACCACCAGGATATCGCCGCCGGCTTCGGCAACGATGGGAGCCAGGCGCTTGGTATTAGCCGGTATCAAAGATACCGCGCATGTCACCCCGGCTTTCTTGACGGCTTCCACCCTCTCGCCAACCAGTTTATCTTTAATTGGTTCGGTGTAAATCCGCTGCATCAGAGCGGTCACTTCTTCATCGGCAGCACGGGCTATTTCCGCCAGAACCTCATCTGGTTTCTCATAGCGCGCCTGGATACCGTCCAGGTTCAGAATGGCCAGTCCCCCCAGTTTGCCGAAAGCGATGGCGAAATCAACATCCACCACGGAGTCCATGGCGGAAGTAACGATGGGAAAAGAAAAAGTGAAGTTTTCGATAGTAAACTCGGTGGAAGTCTGGTCGGGGTTAAGAGTGACATCTCCGGGCACGATGGCTACTTCGTCAAAACCATAGGTCTGCCTGAGTTGTCTGGTCTTTCCGATAGCCTTATCGCTGCACATCTGTGCCCCTTATTATACCAAATATTTTATTAGTTTTGCAACAGGATATTCAGCCATTTTTTGTGCGTGATTTGTTATACATAATACTAAAATACCATTGACAAGCCGCCTGATAACAGATATAATTTGGCGACAATACAAGAACACAAAGGATACAGGATGTTTCTGCTCTTCATGATAATCGGGCTGGTTTTCCTCGCCGGGGGAGGCGTCGGGCTCTTCATGGTAAACATCAACATGGCCGTTGGCAGCCATACCTGGATAATCGGAAACATCACATTCAGCGTTTTTACCGTAATCGGCGTGCTGGTATTGGTCTTCATGGCAATCTTCAACACCGAATTCGAATAGGCCCTCCTGTCATATCTTTCAGCTTCATGTAAATCAGCCGTCAGGCTGGACAGTTCACGCTTCCGCAGTCTATAATATTCATCGTAAGGATTGTAAAATGCCGGTTCTATATGTCGTGGCTACACCCATTGGAAATCTTGAAGATATCACGCTACGGGCCTTGCGTATCCTCGGCGGGGTAAAGCTTATTGCTGCCGAGGATACCAGGAAAACCCGGCGCCTGCTGACGAAATACAACATTAAAACACCCATGACCAGTTATTACGAGCATAACAAGATAACCAAGCTGGATTATATCCTTGACCGGCTTCAGAAAGGCGATATAGCCCTGGTTTCCGAAGCCGGTATGCCGGGCATATCCGACCCCGGGTACGAATTGATAAAAGCCGCCGGTCAACGTAACATGGAAGTTGTACCCGTGCCGGGGCCTTCGGCGGTAACGGCGGCTCTGGCGGTTTCCGGGCTGCCCACCGACCGTTTTCTCTTTGCGGGTTTTCTGCCGCATAAAGCCAACGACCGTAAACGCGCGTTGAAATCCGTCGCCGGGGAAAGCGGGACAATTATCCTGCTGGAAACGCCCCACCGTCTGGCGGCGGCTCTCGATGATATACTGGATATTCTCAGCGACCGGAAACTGGCGGTTTGCCGCGAACTGACCAAGCTTCATGAGGAGGTCTTTCGAGGTACGGTCAGCGAAGCTATCAGGCATTTCAGCCAACCGAGGGGTGAGTTTACGCTGGTTATCGAGGGCAAAGCAAAGGATAAACAGCCCGGCGTTACCGAGGATATCGAGAAGCAACTCCACGAATTGTACCTGGGAGGCGCCAAAGCCAGAGAGGCTATCGGCGTGGTTGCCGAACAAACCGGGTTATCCCGTAAAGAGCTTTATAAGTCCTGGCTCAAGCTGGACGCGGTCTGGCAAAGGGAACAGGATTCGTGTAAAAACACGGAGAGGAGTAAGTAAATGCGGCGCGGATGTATTTCACTGGGTGAAATCACCTGTGATGAATGTAAAAACCTCATCCCCTACCCCGAACGCTACCTGGCCATCGACGAAAAGGACGGGGTGGAGGACGAAGAAGGCGAAACCAAACGCTATTGCGTCGAGTGCTGCCTGAAGAAAGGGTATGCCCACTATAAAGAGGAGAAAGGCGAGCGGGTGCTGACCTTTTTCTAGGTCAATGATTTCCCACATCAGTACATGAGTGAAAGAATCTTCATCGGAGTTGCCTGGCCCTATGCCAACGGGTCTCTGCACCTGGGGCAGATCGCCGGAGCCAATTTACCGGCGGATATCTTCGCCAAGTATCATCGCCTGATAGGTAATGAGGTATTAATGGTATCGGGCTCCGACCAGCACGGCACACCGATAACCATCAAGGCGGAACAGGAAGGTAAAACACCGGAGGAAATCGCCCGGTATTACCAGCAAGAAAATCTCGAATGCTGGGAAAAACTGGGCATATCTTTCGACCTTTACACCACTACCGGAACGGAGAATCATAGGGATGTAGTCCAGGATATTTTCCTGCGCCTGCTGGAAAAAGGCTATCTTTATAAAGATACAATATCACAAGCCTATTGCCCCAACTGCCGGCGGTTTTTACCGGACCGTTACGTCGAGGGCACCTGCCCATATTGTAATACTCCCGGCGCCCGTGGTGACCAGTGCGACGCCTGCTCACAGCCGATGAATACCAGCGAGTTAATCGATCCGTACTGCCGGATCTGCCGGACGAAGCCCGTTTTCAAGGATTCAGAACAATTTTTCCTGAAACTCACCGCCTTCCAGGAGGAGTTAGAATCGTGGATAGCCGGAAAAACGGACTGGCGCGCCAACGTCCTAGGGCTGACTCGCCGCTATCTCAAGGAAGGGCTTAAAGACCGGGCAATAACCCGCGATATCGATTGGGGTATACCGGTGCCAGTCGAGGGATTTGAGAACAAACGTATATACGTCTGGGTCGAGGCGGTTACAGGCTATCTTTCCGCCTCCAAGGAATGGGCGAAGGAAATAGCCGGGGATACCGAAAAATGGCGTGACTTCTGGGATGAAGACCAGGACGTAAAGAGTTATTACTTCCTCGGTAAGGACAATATCCCCTTCCATACCATCATATGGCCGGCGATGCTGAAGGGTTATGGGGAATTGGTTCTACCGTATGACGTACCCGCCAACGAGTTCCTGACCATCGAAGGGCAAAAAATCTCTACGAGTAAGAACTGGGCGATCTGGGTACCGGACTTCCTGGAACGCTATGACCCTGACCCGTTACGCTACGCTTTATCCATTAACATGCCGGAAACCAGCGATACGGATTTCTCCTGGCACGAGTTCGTTCGTCGTAACAACGACGAACTGGTAGCCGCTTACGGCAACCTGGTCAACCGGGTGCTGACCTTCGTTTACCGCAATTACGACGGTAAGGTACCGGAACCCGGCGAGATGGACGAAACCGATAAGCAGATGCTGCAGAAAGCCGAAAGTGCCTTTAACGACGTGGGTAATAGCCTGGCAAAGTGTAATTTCAGGAACGCCATACGGGACTGTATGGCACTGGCGCGCACCACCAACGCCTATCTCGATGAGAAAGCTCCGTGGAAGGTTATCAAAGAAGACCGGCAGGCAGCGGCAACATCGTTATACGTGGCTCTAAACGTAATATCGAATCTTAAAACTCTATTCTATCCATTCCTCCCCTTCAGTTCGCAGAAAGCCCACGAGTACCTGGGATTCGATGGTAAGGTAGAAGATTACGGCTGGAAACCTAATCCTCCATTACCCGGTCAAAAGCTAAAGCAGCCCCAGCCGCTCTTTGTGAAACTCGACGAGGGCATAATCGAAGAGGAGACAAGGCGTATTGGAACTTAACGAGATTTACGCACCGGTACAGGAAGACCTCGTTGAGGTCAGGAAAAAACTGCGCTCCATCAGCCGGATTGATATGCCCTGGCTCTCCGAACAGCTAGGCTATATCGTTAAGGAAACCGGCAAGGGTATCCGACCGGCGTTGACCCTGCTGGCGGGCAGGTTCTACGAATACGACTTTCCCCACCTGCTGCCGATGGCCGTCTCGGTGGAGTTGATGCACACGGCGACGCTGGTACATGACGACGCCATCGACAAAGCCTCAACACGCCGGGGGCAGGCCACCATAAATAACATCTGGGGTGACGAAATAGCCATCCTCATGGGCGACTATCTCTTCGCCAAGGCCGGCGAATTCGTGGCTGATACCGAGACTCCCCGGGTGATAAAGCTCTTTTCACAGACGCTGGGTACCATTTCCAGCGGCGAAATCAACCAGTTCCGGGGGGCTTTCGAGGTGAACCCGGACCGCGAACACTATTTCCAGAGGATATATGGCAAAACGGCTTCGCTTTTCTCGCTATCCACCCAGTCCGGCGTCATTCTCAGCAAAGCCCCGGAGTCGGCGGTAGCCATTATGAAAGAATACGGCGATAACCTCGGCATGGCTTTCCAGATTGTTGACGACATTCTGGATTTTACCAGCACCGAAAACGCCATGGGAAAACCGGTCGGCTCGGATTTAACGCAGGGGACTTTGACCCTGCCGGCCATCATGCTGCTGGAACGCTACCCCGATGACAATCCGGTTAAAAAAATATTCGAGTCCAGAGATATGGAATACGTTTCCGAGGCGATAGACATGGTACTGAATTCATCGATAATCGAAGATTGTTACCTGGTTGCCTCGGAATATAGTAAGACCGGCTGTAAGAACCTGGGCCAACTGCCGGAAAGCGGCAGCAGGGAAGAGCTGTTGGCACTCTGTGAATACGTCGTTATGCGACAGGCATAAAAACCGCTAGTCTCCCGTCCAGGTGGAACCATCGACATACGTTTCGATTTTCCCGGTAGGCAGTTTCTCTTTGAATTGGTCTATGGCGTACTGGCTGGCCGCGAATCCCTCACTGCGGTGGGCGGCGCCTATCGCTACTACCAGGTTGATATCCTCAACGTTCAGCACCCCCGCCCGGTGGTACATCACGACGCTGTTTACCGGATGCTTTCGCATGATGTCAGCGGCAATCTCCGCCAGTCTTTCCTGTGATTTTCCGCCGGCGTCGGTATACTCCACCGACATCACGGCTTTCCCGCGTGATTCTTCACGAATCAATCCGACGTAAGTAACCACACAGCCGGAGGAAGCGGTTTGGGCTTGACTTACCACCTCTTCCGGGGAGATGGGCCGATCGACTATCCTGGCAATACAGTTTTCAGGCATAGGCATTCCAAAAAACGAAGATTTATTTCTTCGACGTAATCAATTAAATATCGACGAGCGCTGTTAATCGGGACCGGTCGGTGTCTGCTTCGGCACCAGGCGCGGCACCCCCGGGGCTTTCTTAGGCTTGGGAGTTGTTTCTGCTTCGCCAACCGGCTTAACGGGCGCCGGAACCTTCTTCTTGGTTACCTTCGGTTCGCGAGACGGCAGTCCCATATCGGTGAACAACTTATCCAGTTCTTTGCCTTCCAGTGTTTCCTGTTCAATCAGTTTCTCGGCGAGTTTTTTAAGCTCCTTCTTGTTCTCGGTCAACACCTTCACGGCAGTTTTATGGGCACCTTCTATGATAGATTGGACTTCTTCGTCGATTTGCCGGGCAACCTCTTCACTGTAATCTCTTTGCTCCGATATCTCACGACCTAGAAATACCATCTCTTCTTTATGCCCGAAGGTACGCGGTCCGAGTTTACCGCTCATACCGAAATCAATAACCATACGGCGTGCCAGCGCTGTGGCGCGCTTGATATCGTCGGAAGCCCCGGTGGTGATTTCCTTGAATACGAGTTCCTCGGCGCTGCGTCCGCCCAGCATGTGAGCCAGCATGTCCATTATCTGGGAACGGGACACCAGGTACCGGTCTTCCGCCGGAAGCTGCTTGGTATAACCGAGGATACCGACGCCGCGGGAAACGATGGATATTTTATGCACCGGGTCGGCGTGGGGTAATAACCGGGCCACGAGAGCATGTCCGGCCTCATGGTAGGCAATGACCTTCTTTTCCTCGGGGCTGATTTTCCGGCTTTTCCGTTCGGGGCCGGCCATTACCTTGTCCACCGATTCCTCGAATTCGCTCTGGCCGATGGACTTTTTACCGCGGCGGGCAGCCAGAATCGCTGCTTCATTAACAAGATTTTCAAGGTCGGCGCCGCTGAACCCGACGGTGCTCTTGGCGAGAACTTCGAGATTTACCTCTTTAGCCAGGGGTTTACCATCGGAGTGCACTTTAAGAATCGCCAGTCGGCCGGTAATATCCGGCTGGTCCAGGATTACCCGGCGGTCAAAACGCCCGGGTCGCAACAGAGCGGGGTCAAGGATATCGGGGCGATTGGTGGCGGCGATGACGATAACGCTGGTATTGGTATCGAAACCGTCCATCTCCACCAGTATCTGGTTGAGCGTCTGCTCACGTTCGTCGTGGCTGCCGCCCAGTCCGGCGCCGCGCTGCCGTCCGACGGCATCAATCTCATCGATAAAGACGATGCATGGCGTGTTTCGCTTGGCCTGCTCAAAGAGGTCGCGTACCCTGGAAGCTCCGACGCCGACAAACATCTCGACGAACTCACTGCCGCTGATGTTGAAGAACGGTACGTCAGCTTCGCCGGCTACGGCACGCGCCAGCAGGGTTTTGCCGGTACCGGGAGGTCCGACCAGTAAAACACCCTTGGGAATGCGGGCTCCCAGCGACTGGAATTTCTCACGCGACTTCAGAAAGTCGACGACTTCCTGCATATCCTGCTTGGCTTCCTCCACGCCGGCTACATCGTCGAAGGTGACCGTTACCCGGTTAGCCGGGAACAGCCTGGCTTTACTCCGGCCGAAACTCATTGCCTGATTGTTGGCACCCCGTGCCTGGCGGAAAAGGAAGAACAGTAAAGCGCCGAAAATCAGCAGCGGGATGAAGTTTATCAGCACGCTCCAGCCGAATCCGGAGGGCGGTTTTACGGTGACTTTCACCCCATCAAGAACAAGACCGGTTATTTCGTAGATATTGGCATTGGCTTCCTTGACAGATTCATATTTAGTATCATCGACCGTAGTGATAAGCAGCTTCTCCTCGTCCACTTCAATCTCGGAAATTTCTCCGTTCTGGGACATGGTGATAACTTCACTGAGCGCCACTTTATCCCGTTGTTCCGTGCCCGGCAGCAGGAATGAAAACAGGACGACGAAAGCCACCAGTATGGTGATATATATTATGCTGTTACGCTTCCAGTTCGATTTCATTATCTACCTCGGTCTTCTCAAACGCTTCTATACCGTATATATTATACCACAAAAAAAGTTAATAAATAGTTAAGAATTAGTAAACATTTAGCATGGCGTCCCCGGAAAAACAGCCGTAATCCACGGCTGGCGGGAATTGACAATAATCACCGGGGAAACTATAGTTCACTTAAAGGTGTTATTATCCCCGAATACCAGCGATCAGGGGGACGGATATGAGTATCGCAACGGAACCCATCGAGATTACTTCCCTGCCCCGACTTAACGAAAAAGGCCCCGACGACCTGTTCATCTGCTGCGCCAGCTTCGAAGAAAGGTGCCTTTCCAGCGCCGGCGTCATGGGTGTTGATTTCATTACCAGATACGCTGTGATTTTCATGGTGGAAGACCCCCAGTTCAAACAGGAAATAGAACACAACATGTACCGGATGCAGACCGAACTGAGGAACAAGACCACCGAGGGCGTTTTCGTCATCACCTGCCAGCGCAGCAATCCCATAGAAGGGGTGAGTCAGCTGGAAAATATCCTGAAACAATGCCGTATGGATACCGATTCCGGCCCTTTCATTACCGTTGATATCAGCGGCTTTACCAAGCTGTATTTACTGGAGCTGCTCAATTACCTGGTGGAAGAAAAGAAAATGGGAATGCCCCGCATAATACATACGACGCAGAAGTATCTGCCCACCCGGCTTACCCGCGGCGTCGAACAAATTACCACCATACCCAACTATTACGGTAATCCTTCCCTGGAGAAAGAGACCGCCATGGTGCTGCTGCTCGGGTTCGAGCCGGACCGGGCGCTATCCGTCTGGAAGCAGTATAATCCCGCCAGGACGATAGCCCTGATTACCAACCCGCCGCGTAAAGGTAACCCGGATTACCTTAAATACGCCAGGGAGAACAATGCCGATTTGCTTTCGCAGCCCTCGGTAAGCGTCAGGGATGTACCTCCCGATAATCCGCAGGGAGTCAAGGAAGTACTGGATTCCATCTACGAAGAACTGGAAGAAGACTACAATATGGTTATCGGTCCTTTCGGGACTAAAAGCCAGGTGGTGGGGGTGTTTCTGTTCTGTGCCCATCACCGCAAGGTACAGGTAATCTATTCCTTCCCG
>JASFHJ010000043.1:0-8672 GCA_050123255.1 Dehalococcoidia bacterium | reverse complement strand
CCGGGGTCGATGACTTCAAAGATGCCGCTCTGCCACTGCCCGATTTGTCCGGAGTAACATTCCAATGGCAGAAGACCGCCACCGCCGTCACCTTGAATATCCCACCACATGTCTCCGAGTATTGTGTTAAAATGTTTGGTCCTGTAAACTTCCAGGATTGCCTCGGTATCAAGGGTTGCAGCCTCCTCGATGGCCTGCTGGAAGTACTGGAGGGTGGCGTAGTATACATTGGCTCCCCACCAGTCCTGATTGCCCATGCCAACCAGAGCCGTCAGCGTATCGGCAAATTCAGCGAGTGCGGGTGAGCTATTGCTGTTCCACGCGCCTTCACCCATGACTCCTTCCAGCGCCGGGCCAAACGTGAGGTTGAAGAATTCGAAGTTACAACCCGGACCAATCAGGATACAATCAGGGTTGAAATCCAGCGCCATAGCCGTCTGCATGAAGAGAATATTCTGGTTCGGATAGGCGAACATGCAGAAGATATCAGGATCCAGAGCTTTGGCTTCCTCGATTATCGGGTTCATATCGGTGATAGAGATAGGTATACTCGTTGACCCGACAACTTGAATGCCATTCAGGGCGAATTCGCCCTGGGCGGAAACGTTATATTCGGCGCCGTGCAGGTCGGCCATGTAGCAGATGTAGGCCGTCTTGGCCCCTGCCTCTACCATGATCTCGGTGAACACGGGTATCTGGAAATGGTTGGAGTAGTTCAAAACCGAAAAGACGTAAGGTAGATTGGGCATCAACGGTTCGAGAGTTGTGGCGCCGCCTTCGCCGCAGAGCATGAGTGTCTCGTATTTATTGGCGATAGGCGCCGCGGCAAAGAGCATGGCGGTGCCGGTAGGCCCTAAGAGGAAGTCGACATTATCTTCCGTGACCAGCTTCTCGATGTTTCTGGTGCATACCGCCGGGTCGCTGGCGTCATCGTACTCGATTATTCTGACGGGCAGCATCTTGCCGGCTACGTTGATGCCACCGGCGGCGTTAACTTCCTCGGCCCACATTTTATATAATGGGGCGAAGCCGTATTCCTGGAAACCAGCCTGAGGGCCGGTGATATCCCGGGAAGCGCCGATGACGATTTCATCTTGTTCCGGCGGTGTTGTTGGTTTGGCTGTCGTTGTTTCTGTTGTAGTGGTAGTGGGTTCTGCTGTTGTTTTCGTGACCGTTTCCGTAGCTGTAGCCGTTTCAGTGGCCGTAGCCGTGGCCGTAGTAGCTTGCGTGACCGTTGCGGTTTCTGCTTCACCACAGCCGGTCCATATCAGTGGAGTTGCCACCAGCGCGAGAAGACAGATTCCGATGATTATTGAAAGTAATTTTCTTTTCAAGCTTTCCCTCCTTAGAAGTTTTTTGGAATGAAGAATCAGATTAAACATCAGGTCATGTCTCACCCCCTCTCCCAAGCTAATAATATCGCTTTTGTTTCGGTCGGATAGTACTTTCGTAAAACCAGTTAATTTTAAAAGATCAATACTGCAATGACATGTATATTTATTGTTAAATTAGCATAACGTCAGACAGAATGCAATATAAAACTCTAAAAAATTCTTAATGATATTATAGAAATATTGGTTTGAAGCTAAATCTATGTCGAAGTTTCCATAATCGAAGGTAAACCGAGATTGGCATATAGTGGGATATATCAGGTGAAAAATGCGGATTTAGTAATCGAAAAACGTAAGTAACTTAAACGCTGTTGTATCGGGTGTAGTAGTATATCAAAACGAGGACTAATGCAGTAGCCGGTCGAGGCGCTGTTTCAGTACTTCGCTTTGCTGGAGGATGATATTAAGAAATTCCTTTTGCGCTTTGCTGTCGGCGATGTTGTCATCGAGCATCATCCGGGTGAATCCTGAAATGGAATGCAGGGGGTCGTACATCTCTTTAAGTGTGTCATCTGAAAAAGCCGTGTATTTTTCATGTCGTGACGATTCCGCCGGCAATTCATTCATTTTAGTCTCATTACCGGTAGCTGTTTCCCGAACCGGGGTGCTGTCGGCGTCTTCCTCGAGAGTGGAGCCGGTAATCAGCCGGCGTGCCCGGATTATCTGTTCGTTAACTTTCCTGATGCTGTCTTCAGCCCTTTCCCTGGCTATCCGGCTTTCCTCGCGGGCTTGCCGGACGGCTTTGGCGGCTTTACGGCGGGCGGTTTCAGCCGCTTCTTTGAACTGCCGGTTTTCTTCACGTGCCTGCGCCATATATTCGGCTGCTTCTTTCACTTTATCCTGGGCGAGCGCTATGGCTACCCGGGCATGATTCCTGGCCGCTTCGGCTTCTTCCTGCAACAGCGTAATTTCGTCCTCGGCCATTTTCAGGGCTTCCTGCTTGGCGTGTTTTACGGTCACACGGGCAGCCTGCCGGATGATATCCGCTTCATTAAGGGCTTCCCGTGCTTCTTTCTTGATTCTCCTGGTCTCTTCTACGAATGACTCGATCTCTTTACGAATATCTTCTTCCGAAAGACTATCCGTAGATTGTTCACACGGCGCGTCAATAATTTTTCTCCTGATTTCGGGGTAGATATCAACGGGCAGTTTATCCGGAAAATCGTTTGAAGATATCGGGTCTTCGCCATTTTCTACAAAATTTTCCGTGCCGTTCTGTTTCAGTAACGCGCCGGTTTGTCGGCTGATGGTCTGTTCGGTTTCCCCGAACAATTTTACCAGCGTTTCGTCCAGTGTATTCATGTGCCGGTTTTTTTCGTATATCTGCTCGATAGTTTTTCTGGCTTCTTCCTTGGCGCTCAGGGCGTCGGCCTGGGCTTTGAGCATCAGGTCCCGGCTGTTTTCGGTTTCCGGTATTTCCGGCTTCTTTTTACCGGTAGAACTGGTAGTCATTGTTATGGTTCACTCCTGCGGTCGCTAACGTCGCAGATGCGGTTAGCTTCATTGATCAGACTTTCTACATCGGATTCCGTAAATAGCCGCCAGCTTCTCCTGTCGCGGTATTCGCTGATGTTCAGGTAACCTTCCTTGAGCCAGCGCAGCAGCGTACTCCGGCTGATACCGGCTTTCCGGCATACTTCCGACGTACGGTAAAAAGTCCTGTTATCTAAAATCACCGGCATAAAGACGTCCTGCTATTTGACATTCGCATAAGCTGACACGGTTTGATACGTTTCTAACTATGTTGCCTTATTTACCAATACTACTTTATGGCATTTACCCATAACAGCAAGGTGCCCCCACAAAATATTTAAGGGTTAGCACCCGGGTAAATATGCGGGTTAACCCTTAATAGCTACTCGGATAAAACGATTATTGAGATGTCCGGTTGCTTAATGGATGGCGAGTTGATAAAATTATGCGCAACGGGAAATTGGCTTTCAGTATTTTCCCGTATCCGCAGGTTCTGGAGCGAACGGAGGTAGTCCCATGGACATGGAAGAACTGAACCGGAAGGTCAGCTATCTGGAAGACCTGGAAAAAATCAAGAAGATGCAGCGTAAATACCAGTACTGGCTCTTTAAACAGGACTACGAGAAAATCGTGAAGTGCTTTGCCCGGAAGACACCGGGCGTACGCATGGAAGCATCGGACAGCGGTGTCTTTAAGGGATATGAAGGGATCAAGAGGTTCTTCTTCGAGATGGTAGGTAAGCAGCGGCAAATCCCCGGCGGATTTACCATGCACCTGGCGGCGGGTCCCGTCATCGAGATTGCCGGTGATGGCAAGACCGCCCAGAGCATCTGGTTTTCCCCCGGCTGCGCCGGCGATAAGTGGATATGGGGCGTTTATATGGTGGACTACGTGAAAGAAGACGGCGAATGGAAATTCTGGCACATGAATTTCAGTCCGTTTTTCCGCACTCCCTATGACCAGGGCTGGGTGAAAATGCCGGTACAGGGCACGCTCAGTTCAGGGCTCGAGGACGGCCCCCCGTCGCGGTGGAACCCCTATGACAGGACGAAAAAAGGGCCGGAGCTGTTTCATCATTTGCCGGAAGCGCCGGAGCCGTACGAAACGATGGACATGGAGTGAATAGATGAAGGGATACCGGGGTAAATATCTCCGCGTTAATCTAACCTCCCGAACAGTAACGGCCGAACCTCTGCCGGAGGATGTCGCCAGGAATTTCATCGCCGGGCGGGGCTTCGGCATAAGATATCTTTACGATGAACTAGCGCCGAATATCGACCCCCTGGGTGAAGAAAACAGGATATTGCTGGTGCCCGGTACCCTTGCCGGTACGCCGGCGCAGAGTGTCTCGCGCTGGGTAGCCTGCACCAAGAGTCCGCTGACCGGCTGTATCGCCCGTGCCTGCTCCGGCGGTGACTTCGGTGCCTGGATGAAGTTCGCCGGGTATGATTTTATTATGGCAGAGGGAAAAGCAACCGCACCCGTTTACCTGTATATTGATACCGAAGGAGCCCGGCTCCTGGACGCCGTCGAGATATGGGGCAGGGACACGGCTTATACCCAGGACTGGCTGGAGGCAAGATACGGTAAAGACATACGCACCGCCTGTATCGGTCCCGCCGCCGAGAAGCTGGTCAGGTACGGGGCTATCGTTTCCGGCAGGAGAACCGCCAGTCGCTGTGGTGTGGGCACCGTCATGGGTTCCAAGAATCTCAAGGCCGTGACCATAAAAGCGAAAAGAAATCTGGACCTTTACGACGCGGAAGAGTTCAACCGTCTCGCCCGGGAACAGATAAAGATAATGCGGGGAAGCAAGGATTATGCCTACAACCGGGAATACGGCACCACCGAGGGAGCGATTACCCGCAACGAACTGGGGGTCTATCCGGTGAGGAACTATCGTTATGGTCAGTTGAAAGACTATCAATTGCTGGGTCCCGATTTTTACCGCAAGATGAGGACCGGCGAATTCGGCTGCTATAACTGCTCTATCCGTTGCGGCAAGATTCACGTTGTGCCTGACGGACCTTATGCCGGGGCTAAAAGCGAGGGTCCGGAATATGAAAGCTACTGGGCTTTCACGGGACCGATTGAGAGCACCAATATCGAAGCCACGGTGGCGGCCGACCAGCTTTGTGACGACCTGGGACTGGATACCATCAGTACCGGTAATACCATCGGGTTTGCCTACGAGCTTTATGAGAAAGGGATTATCACCAGAGCCGATACCGACGGACTGGAACTGACCTACGGCAACCATGCCGCCATGGTGGAGCTGGTGAGGAAGATAGGCAACCGCGAGGGATTCGGCGATATCCTCGCCGAAGGCACGGTAAGGGCGGCGCAACTAATCGGAAAGGACGCGGAGGCCTACGCCATGCAGTCGAAAGGGCTGGAGTTCCCCGCTTACGAGCCCCGGGGACTTAAAGCCACCGGGTTCGGCTACGCCACCTCGACCATCGGCGGCAGCCACGGCAACGGCTCACTGGCTTTTCAGGAATGGGGTACGGTGGGTTCCGGGGCTGTCGACCGCTTTGCCGAGGCAGGTAAAGCGGAGATAGTCATCGCGAACCAGAACCGCGCCGGCCTGGAGGTGGGCATCGTCTGTGCCTTCGCCTTCAGCTGCGGCGACTGGTATGCGAAGCTTTTCCCTGAAATGCTGGTGGCGGCTACCGGTATCGAAGAGTTCGGTGATTGGGAATATCTCGGCAGGGTGGGCGAAAGAGTCTGGAACCTCGACCGGGCGTTCAATGTCCGGGACGGATTCGACCGCCGCCACGACACCCTGCCGCAGCGGTTTCAAACCGAACCGCTGCACGTCATCGACGCCGAGGGAGAAGGCTCGATGGTCAGGGACTTGGACGGCTTTCTCGATGAGTATTACCGGCTCCGCGGCTGGAGCGAGAACGGCATCCCCGGCGCTGAAAAGCTGAAAGAACTGGGACTGGAATACGTCGTCGGGGACATGGAGCCGTTTCTTAATAAATAAGGAAATACGGGAGGGGAAAACATGGACCTTCGCTTGAAAGATAAGATTGCCTTGGTTACCGGCGCGGGCAGCCAGATCGGCTATGGCAAGACTATCGCCGTGACGCTGGCGGACGAAGGCTGTGATGTAATCGCCGCTGATATCGACCTCGAAGGGGCTGAGAAAACGGTGGCTCTGGTAAGAGAATCGGGAAGAAAGGCGCTGGCGGTAAAGGTCGATGTTATAGAGCAGGAAGAAGTGGATGCCATGGTGAAGCAGTCTATCGACGCTTTCGGCAGGATAGATATCCTGGTGAACAACGCCGGCTCCAGTAGCGAGTTGCGGCCGTTCCTCGAGATGACCGAAGAAGACTGGAACTTCGATATCGGCGTAAATCTACTGGGTCAGATGAGGGTAGCCCGGGCTGTCCTTCCCCACATGATATCCCGGAAGTACGGGCGGATTATCAATACATCGGGTGGGCAGGGCATCCCCAGTATCTCCGTATACGGTGCCGCCAAAGCCGGGGTGGTCATGTTCACTCAGGCCCTGGCACGTGAGGTGGCGCAATACGGTATAATCGTTAATGCCGTCGGTCCGGGGCTGGGCAAGACCGGACTGGTCTACCGCGCTCCGGAAGAATTCCTCGAAAGCGAACGACAGCGCTCGGTACTGAAACGATTGTGCACCCCGGAGGACGTTGCCCCGGTGGTGGCTTTCCTGGCGTCCGACCGCTGCAGCTACATGGCCGGGCAGCTGGTCCAGCTGAGTACTTCATAAAAAGGGGTAGAATAAATGCCGATGTCACCGGATTTTCAAGAGAAATTATTCCCGAAGTTGCCTGAAATAATTGAATACTTCGGCACGCCTTTCCATATCCTGGATGAACAGGGAATTATCGATACCGGCGAAAACCTGAAAAAGACTTTTCAGGACATTTCCGGTTTCCGCGAATACTTCGCGGTAAAAGCGCTGCCGGTACCGGCGGTTCTCGGAATAATGCGCCGGATGGGCTTCGGTCTCGATTGCAGTTCGCCATCGGAACTGGTGCTGGCGCGGCAGAATGGGTTTTCTGGTAACGACATCATGTTTTCCTCGAATAATACTTCTCTGGAGACATTCAGAATGGCCTCCGCTGATGGCGGCTGTATTCTGAATCTCGATGACATCTCCATGATCGATAAAGTGCCGGAATTCCCCGAGCTAATCTGCTTCCGGTACAATCCCGGTGAACGGCGTACCGGCAATCAGATAATCGGCATTCCCGTCGAGGCTAAATACGGAGTGCGCCACGACCAGGTGGTGGATGCCTACCGCCGGGCAATCACGCGGGGTGCCAAACGCTTTGGCATCCATACCATGATTATCTCCAACGAGCTGGATTACACCTATATGGTGGAGACCGTCCGGATGCTGCTGGAAGTGATGGAGATGGTATCGCAGGCGCTGGATATAAAGTTCGAGTTTTTCAATATCGGCGGCGGTATCGGAATACCTTACCGGCCTGAAGATGAACCGTTTGATATATCCTCTCTGGCAGCGGAAGCCGGGAAACTGCTGTACGATTTTGCTAAAAGAAATGATTATACCCCGGAGCTGTTCGTGGAGAGCGGGCGGTACATGACGGGGCCTCACGGCGTGCTGGTCGCCAGGGTCATTAACCGGATGTCCAAGTACCGGGAGTATGTCGGCATCGATGCCGCCACCTGGGCAGCCAACGTCCGCCCCGCGGTATACGAGACAGCCTATCATCACATAACCATGCTCGACCCCGCCGGCAGACCGAAGCGGGGAGAAGAGGAAACCGTGGACGTGGTCGGGCCGTTGTGCGAAAACAGCGACAAATTCGCCCGGCAGCGGCGGTTGCCGAAGGTGGAAACCGGCGATATCATGGTCCAGCACGATACCGGCGCCCATACACCGGCTATGGCCAGTAACTATAACGGATGGCTGCGTCCCCGGATTATGTTGCTGCGTTCCGACGGTTCCGTGGAATTGATAAAGCGGGCGGAAACCTTCGATGATTTGTTCGCAACGTTGAACTTCGAGCCGAAAATTCTTGGATAGATTAAGCTGATTCTTCCAGTGTATCCCAGGGTGTATCCAGCTGCGGTACGGGTATCTCGATTACCGCCGGACGGTTGGCCGCCAGCGCCTCGCGGAGCTTTTCCGGTAGTTCTTCGTGATTATCGAGGTGGATGCCCAGCGCTCCGAAAGACCCGGCAAACTTTACATAATCGGGATTATGAAGTCGGTTACCGATATACCTCTCGCCGAACTGACGTCGCTGGATGCCCCTGACCGTACCGTAAGCGCCGTCGACGAAAAGCAGGGTAACCACGTTGATGTTCTCCTGGACAGCCGTCGCCAGTTCCGCCGAAGCGTAGGGGAAACCGCCGTCGCCGCTGATTGCCACCACGTTCTTGTCCGGATTGGCTACCTTGGCGCCCAGCGCGGTGGGGAAGGCGAATCCCAGCGTGGCGAAATACGATGAATCGACGTATGCGCCCGGGCAATTCACCGGATAGGCGATGTCACACCAGTAGCCGAGATTGGTAACGTCCGGCACCAGTATATCCTCGTCCCCGAGGATACTGCGTATGGAATCGATGATATTAAGCTGTAAAGGAGCCGCTTTTTCCAGTCGGTTCCTGATATCTGACCTTATCCCGGCGATTTCCTCCGGCCGCCAATGGCTGTCGGAGGGAGAGCCTATTTTCTCAACGAGGGCTTCTAAAGCCGGTCGGGCATCCGCTCTGATGCCGAGGTTGATACGGTGGTTCCGGCCCAGTTCGTCGGGGTCGTGGTCTATCTGGATAATCCGCTGGTCGTCCCGCAGC
>JASFHJ010000042.1:0-8899 GCA_050123255.1 Dehalococcoidia bacterium | reverse complement strand
GAAACGTAAACCGGGTGCTAAACCCTGTATTTCACCAAGGAGTTTAATGAATTTCGAAACCTTTAATTTTCACCCGAGTATCATGGCCGGTGTGCGTGCTCTCGGTTACGCGGTACCCACACCGATACAATCGCAGGCTATACCCCTGATTATGCAGGGTCGCGATATCATCGGGCTGGCGCAAACCGGCACCGGTAAAACGGCTGCCTTTGTGCTGCCGATTCTGCACCGTCTTCTACGTAATCCCCAGGGTCGCGTCCGGTCTCTGATTATCTCTCCCACACGTGAACTGGCTGAACAGACCTGTGAGTTTATTAATAACTTTGAGAGCATGACCGGACTACAAAGCGTCTCTATTTACGGCGGTGTGAACATGGAGAGGCAAATTAGAGAGCTGCGTCGGGGCGCTGAGATTGTCGTGGCCTGTCCCGGCCGTTTGCTCGACCACCTGTGGAAAGGCAGTATCAGCTTATCCGAGCTGGAGATCCTCGTAATTGACGAGGCTGACCGGATGCTGGACATGGGATTTTTCCCTGATATTCGTAATATTATGGCGTGTATCATGAATAAACGACAGACTCTACTTTTCTCAGCCACGATGCCCGTCGATATCCGCCGTTTAGCTCGTGAAATCATGAATACTCCGGTTACCGTACAGATCGAACGTACCCTGCCGGCAAAAACGGTATCGCACACGCTTTATCCGGTACGGCAACACCTTAAGACAGCGCTGTTAAAGGAAATCCTGAAGAACACCAAAACGAATTCGGTGCTCGTCTTTACGCGTACCAAGCACCGTGCCGAACGCGTAGCCCAGCAGCTGACAAGAGCCGGCTACAAAGTAACCTCACTACAGGGTAACCTCCCCCAGCACCGGCGCCAGGCAGCGCTCGAAGGATTCCGCACCGGTTCTATTAAAATTCTGGTGGCTACCGATATTGCCGCGCGCGGCATCGATATATTACATATTTCCCATGTTATCAATTATGATATGCCCCAGAGCACGGATGACTATATCCACCGCATCGGACGTACCGGCAGGGTTGATAAAAACGGGGATGCTTTTACTTTAGTAACCAGTGCCGATGCCGATAAAATAAGTGCCCTTGAGAAGCTTCTCGATACGCCGCTGGAGCGTTTAACGCTTCAAGGTTTTGATTACTCGAAGCCGGCGCCACCCCGGGAAATAAACAACCGCAGACCAAAGAAAGGGATTCTTCGCGGTAGATGATTATGAAATGGATACCGGTCGTAAAAAACCGGTATGTTTATATACGGCAGTATCCGGGATTAAGGAAAAAGGGGTTTGGTCTATGCTTAGTAAAACACTAAAAAGAACCGTGGAATTCGTGGAGCAAGATGAAATATTTGTAAAGAAACTTGCTGGTGATATCGGTTGTTATTATTCTAAAGCTAATGGACGTACCTATAACCTGAATAAGTTCGATTCCGATATTCGAAGTGAAATGGGGGTTTTCGCCTGGATCCACAAAGAAGCTAACGATTGTTTCTGGATATCAACCAGGAAAATCTGGGTGGAAGAGACTAAAGCCGAAATCCTGGCCGGAAGAAAAAAGTCGGGAATAAACAATTTCCCCAGAGATACCCAGCACGCTGAAGATAGTGTGTGTTTTGATATGAATGATGACTACCAGAAGACAGTAAGAGCCTTGAGTTTGATTAATAAATCACGTTAAAAAAACGGAGAAGAAATATGAAAATACTCCTTATTTATCCAAGATATCCGGATACCTTCTGGAGCTTCAGGCACGCGTTGAAGTTCTTATCCAAGAAAGCCACTTTCCCGCCCTTGGGACTGCTGACGGTTGCTGCCATGCTGCCCGATGAGTGGGAAAAAAAGGCAATAGACCTGAATGTAGATTCGCTTAAAGATGCAGAAATCACCTGGGCCGACTTCGTCTTTATCAGCGCCATGGCGGTGCAGAAGGATTCGGCGAAGGAAGTAATAGCCCGTTGTAATGCACTTGATACCAAAGTGGTTGCCGGCGGTCCTCTTTTCACCACCGGACACGAAGAATTCGAGAGTGTGGACCACTTTGTCCTGGGCGAAGCTGAGGTTACACTGCCACAGTTTTTATCGGACCTGGATAGAGGATGCCCTGAGCATATTTACTTTTCCGAAGAACGACCTGACATCGGTAAGACGCCTCTCCCGTTATGGTCGTTACTCGATATGAACAATTATTCGGCGATGAGCCTGCAATATTCCCGGGGGTGCCCTTTCGATTGTGACTTCTGCGATATTATCGTGCTTAACGGTCATAAACCCAGGACAAAAGGCGCCCAGCAAATGGTGAACGAACTGGAAGAGCTGTACCGTCGCGGCTGGCGGGGCAGCCTGTTTATCGTCGATGATAATTTCATCGGCAACAAGAAAAAGTTGAAAGCCGAGACTTTACCGGCGATGATCGAATGGTCAAAGGAGAGAAAATACCCTTTTACTTACTTCACCGAAGCCTCAATTGATCTTGCCGATGACGAGAAATTGATGGACCTGATGACCGAGGCCGGTTTCAACCGGGTATTTATCGGCATAGAAACACCGAATGAAGACAGCCTGGTGGAATGTAACAAGATGCAAAACAGGAACCGGGACATGGCTGCCGCAGTGAGAAAAATGCAGAACCACGGCTTTGAAGTGCAGGGAGGCTTTATCCTTGGCTTCGATAGCGACCCTGTCTCTATATTCAAGAAACAAATCAGCTTTATTCAGAACACTGGTATCGTTACGGCCATGGTCGGTTTACTTAATGCTCCTAACGGAACAAAGCTCCATAAACGGCTGAAGAAGGAAAAACGCTTGCTTCAAGACTTCACTGGAGACAATACGGATTTCTCTATGAATTTCGTTCCGAAGATGAAATACGAAACTCTCATGGCTGGATATAAACACGTTCTGGATACAATATATTCTCCCCGGCACTATTACGAACGAGTCGTTGCCTTCCTTAAAGAGTATAAACCACGCAGAAATCCGGGCATATCCAAGCTGCGGTTTACGTATATCACCGGTTTTCTGAAAACACTCTGGTTCCTGGGCATCAGGCACAGGGGAAGAAGATATTTCTGGCGGCTTATAATATTAACTCTCATAAAACGTCCACGTCATTTCGCCACGTCGGTAAGTCTATCGGTCTCGGGATTTCATTTCCGCAAGGTAGCCGAGAGTTATAATAAGACCTTTCTCACCCTGAAACGTCAACCGGTTCCGGAACGCGTTACGGAGCGCTATTTTTAAAACTCCTGCAAAAGATTTTTACCGGCAATATTTTCATATTTGGTAACCTCTAAAAGGTCTTAAAATGAACTTTCGTCGCGCTTATTCTTATATGCAGAAGCTGATCGTATAAACCCGCCTTTGTTCCAACAAGTCTGAAATTAGTGGGTTTGATGGAGATGAAGCCTCCCCCGTCTCCACCATAGCATAATCGGGCTCCCGAGCAATTCCGGAGTCTACATCTTTTTATTCAACCGGTTGTCATTGAACAAAGCATCACCTTATTTGGTCTTGCCCAACAGGGCTTGTCCACCGAAATAGAATGATAATTCCCGACGAACATATTTGACAGCGAAGGGAAATTATAATATAGAATGGGTTTGTCACGGAAGTGATGCCAGGTTATAAATCCAGGGTTACCAGACCTGCTGCAGATGCATATACACGTCGCCAGCAATATTTAAAGGAGAGAACCAGATGAAAGAATCAAAATTTGAAAAACACATCGTGAGAGACCTGTGGCATAAAACATATCCTACCGATTTCCATGCCGAGGTTACAAAACCGGTTCTCGGTCTAAGGATAGATGAAATGGAAGGATCCACCTATTTGCCCTTCGCGTTATCCTGGGTGCCGATAACAGAAGCCTTTTTAATGGCGCCGGAACCTCATGTACATGACTGGGACGAGTTTCTCATGTTCATCGGCGGAGATACCACCAACCTGTTAGAACTGGGGGGTGAAGTAGAATTTTCTTTAGGTGATAATCCGGACAACATGGAAAAGTTCGTCTTTACGACTCCCACGGCAGTTCATCTTACAAAAGGATTATGGCATTGCCCGCTCAATTTCAAGAGAGTAGATGATCCTGCCAGGCCGGTACTTTTCACGAACCTGATGTTTACTACCGATTACACGATGACAAGAGCAGAAGGTAAAAAATAAGAATCACATGAGGTCGGGTCAGGTAATGTCCGATCTTTAAAACAAGCCAATCGTTATAACCAACAAATAATGGGAGGCCAATCACATGACCACAATAGAAGATTACAACCGCTACGGAAAAGAGCTTAAAACCTATCTGAAGCTGAAGACGTCACCCATAGCCGTGAAAATGCTGGAAAAGGAAGAGGATATTCCGGAAGAGGCTATTCGGCCCAAGAAAGACCGCGGCTATCATCTTGCTCAGTGCCAGGCCTTCGCCATGTCGCGCCGGCAGGGAATGACGGTAGCCATGTTGAAGGAAGACCACTGGTGCTGGGCCCCGCTTTTGGCCTACGGTCTTGTAGAAGACCCCCACCATCCGATTGTGGATGCACTTACTTCTTTACCCCGTTTTGAGTCGGGTAAATATATCGGCATGGTCACCGCACCACTGAATTCCGCTAGTTTCGAACCGGATCTGATTTTGATATATTCGAATGCCGCGCAATTAAGAGAGATGATCGGCGTTCCTAAATTCGTGGAAAAGACAACGGTCAAGTCTGAATTTGACCCCATAGATTCCTGTGTATATTCCGTTGTGCCTGTACTCAAAGATGGCCAGTACCGGATAACACTCCCCGACCCCGGTGAATATTCCCGCGCTTTTGCCGGTGACGATGAGATTATCTTTTCAGTTCCCAAAGATAAAATAGAGAAGCTGACCGAAGGCGTAAAGCGCAGCACCGAGATGAAGCAGAACCCGGATGACTGGTCTCACATAATAATGCGCCCGGATTTCCCCCGCCCCGATTTCTACAAGGAGTTATTTAAAAAGTGGGGTCTGGATATAGAGACTGATATTTAACAGATTAACAGGTTAGATATAAACTGTAATAATCATAAGAATAAAGGAGGCGAAAAAAGAAGGAAGGTTCAATCCCAGACACTGCCACTAATTAATTTCAACATTGAGTGTTATCTTTATTCATACTTTGTAAAAGGGTATTGAATTATACGAAAGCAATATCGTTAACAAAACAATACTCGAATATATCAGCCACCGGAGCCTGAAGCTTTACTAACCAGGACTTAACAGGTAGTACCGCTATGGGGGCAGGTAGCTCCAGCAGGCATGAAAAATAAATTAAATGGGAAGGGAGAGACAGATGTTTAAGACCGGACATATTACAGAAATGACAAATGCATTTGACGTAAACGGTAAAAACGTCGTTATTACCGGAGGAAACCGGGGTATAGGCAAGGGCATAACAGACGCTTTCGCCCAGAGCGGGGCAAACATTGTTATTTTATGCCGTAATCAGGAAAGCGGCTTAAAGGTTGTTGAAGAGATTGGTCAATACGGTGGTAAACATGGGTGTTTCAGGTGCGACGTATCGGACATTAACAGCGTAAAGGCTGCGGCTAAAGAAGTGTTCGGTTTTTTTGATCATGTTGATGTCCTTGTTAATAATGCCGGTGTTGCCACAACCGTCCCGTTCTTGAGCGAAGAAGGCCTTAATGAATGGCACCGCGTTATCAATACGGACCTGCACGGAGTCGCCAATGTCATATACGAGATAGCTCCCTCGATGCGTGACAAAGGACTGGGGGGCAGTATAATAAATATTTCATCCGTAGGCGGCCAGCGAGTGAGCAGTTCAAAGGCTCATCATAATGCTCCATATAACGCGGCCAAGGCAGGTATCGATATCTTTACAAAATACCTTGCTATAGTTCTGGGAGACTATGGAATCCGCGTCAACGCTATCGCTCCGGGTCCTACTCATTCCGACCTTGATAAGGATTTGCCGCCAAGTGCCATCGAAATGATTGAGAAGGACCTCCCGGCTCACAGATTCGGAGAACCTATTGAGATTGGAGCGTTTTGTGTTTTTCTGGCAAGCAAAGCGGGCTGTCAGATCACGGGCTGCGTACTGCCTCATGACGGCGGGCTTCTGTGCATTGCCTGAGAAATAAATACCAGAAGAGGAGAATGTGTAGTTACCGAAAGCGGGACAGTTTAGCAACCCGGGTTAATGGAAACTTATATGGAAGATTCGGTAGGAAATCAGGTAACTATTTTATTAAGGCGTTATATTAAAATCTTTAGAATTGAATTAATGACCAGGGGCTTATGGGTGAAACAATATCTCACTTATTTACAGAACCAATTACATACACCCGTCGTTTCTTCAGCAGGTTTGAGATTGATGGGTTTGATGGAGATAAAGCCTCCCCCGTCTCCAGTTTGAAAATTATAGCATTGGTAAGAAAATAACCGGCTTTCTTAGCCATCGGATACTCTACGTGCCACGGGTGCCAGTCAACGAAATCCCCGGTATCCTGGAATACACAGGGGCTCTTTTCACGGGTCGGCCTGTTAAGCGTCCTGCCGTAAAAACTTTCGAATGACGCCTGACCGTACCTTTACTACGGCATGTGTGGTTCTATTTTATGTATCGGTTTGCTATCCTAGACAGCATCGAGTTGACGTCTCATCTCCATATCATAGAGCACCCTTTCCCTGCCTTTATCCAGGCCGAGTGCTTCACGTTTCTTGTCTATATGAGCTATCATTTTATGGGCGGCTCGAACGGGATCGGGTTCAAAATCCCACTTGCCCCCGTATTCCTCTTCAAAGCCTTTGAACAGGTAGTCGGTCAGCTCTTTACTGCCGGTTGTCGGCCAGGTAGTACCGAAGACGGTATATACCCCGGAACCGACGAAGTATTGGCCGATGGAGATAGCCTTTTCACTCATCCATTCGGGGGCGGCACCGGCCGCGGGAAGGTCGCTGATGTCATCTCCCAGTCCGCCGTCCTTAACTACTGCCGTCGCCGCAATCAGGATACGGGCATTATCGACGCAGGAGCCCATGTGCAATACCGGCGGAATACCTACCGTTTCACAGACCTCGGCTAACCCGGGCCCGGCAAATTTCCTGGCTGCTTCCGGCACCATGAGGCCGGCCTTGGCTGCCGCCATCGCTCCGCAACCGGTAGATAATACCAGAACATCGTTTTTAATAAGTTCTTTTATCATGGCGATGTGGTCGCCGTCGTGAGTGGTGCGGGCATTATTACAGCCGACAACGCCGGCAAGACCGCGGATACGGCCGTTGATAATATTATCGTTCAAGGGCCGGTATGAAGCCCGGAAAAGTCCGCCCATCAGGTAGTTAATCGTCTCATGGGAAAAACCGGCTACCACCGGGGTCTTCACCTGAGGAATACGTACATTCTTGCCACGATTGGAGAAATTATCGATAGCTGCTTTGATAATAGCTTTAGCTGATTCTTTGGCATTAAGCTCGTCGAAATGCATGAAAGTGGAGCCGGTGATATGAGCGCGTTCATCAGTGGTAATCAGCTTGGTATGAAAGCACCTGGCCACGTCGGCAAGCCCCTGCATGATGCACTGCACGTCGACCACCATAGCGTCCAGGGCGCCGGTGACAATCGCCAGTTCCTGCTGCAGGAAATTACCGGCGATGGGAACGCCGTGACGCATCAGGATTTCGTTGGCGGTGCAGCACATACCGGCCAGGTTGATGCCTTTGGCGCCCTTCGACTCGGCATACTTAATCATTTCAGGGTCCTGGCTTACTACTGCCAGCATTTCGGCCAGGGCCGGTTCGTGGCCGTGAATGATAAGGTTCACCATGTCCTCTTTCAGCACGCCAAGGTTAATCTCGCTTAGAACCGGGGACGGCGTGCCGAACATGCAGTCCTGTAGTTCGGTGGCAATCATACTCCCGCCCCATCCGTCCGCCAGCGCACAGCGTGTGCCCTGCTTGAGTAGATTTCTGTAGTCCTGGTCTACACCCATGTGGGTGCGGTGCATCAGTTCGACCACTTCGCGGTCGATACCGCGCGGATAGACATCCTGCTGTCTCCAGAGTTCCTGCCTTTTTTGAGGGGCCAGGCGGGCGAAGAGAAGTTCACCCTCTTGTTTACCGAACTCGGCTTCGCAAATCCCGGCGATATCCAGGGCGATTTCCTGATTGCTGCGTTCCCCGATTTCCACCCCGAGATCGAGTGCCAGTTTCAATAACTTCTGTTCGTCTTTAATCTCGAAGTCTTTGGCTTTTCCTTCGGCCATAAGCTTAAAAGCCTCGACGACTTTACGGCCGTGGTCGCTATGGGCTGCCGCTCCGGCGGCAATCTTCCTGACAAAATTACGTGCAGCGATGGTCTCGGCGGTAGCCCCGCAAACCCCGGTTCGCCTGGCTTGTTCCTCGGGTGTTTCCTCCTTACTCTTCGGAAGCGGCACCCGGCAGGGGCCCATGGCGCAATTGCTGCAACAGCTTCCCTCGCTGCCGATGGGGCAGGGCTTCATCTGTTCAGCCCGGTCATAGACCGTGCGGACATTTTCCCTGCCGGCTTTTTCAATCATTTCAATGGCTGCCGGGTCGATGCTTTTGCGTTCCTTATCTACCATTTATATTCCCCTCCTTGAATTCAATAGATATATCCTGTGGACAGAGCCTGTTTAACTTATACCCTCGGCTCTTATTTAATAAATTAAAATTCATGCCTTATCACTCAATAATATAAACGTCTACTAAATGAGAATAATAAAGATAGAGGTAATTGTATATGACATTTATCTCACTATTCGTAAACTTGATACTGATGAGGCTGGTGGTATCGACCGGATTTGAACCTGACCTTGGCCGATTTCATGATTTCACGGAAATCGACGGGTGTCTTTTCGTCGGAATTTTAAAAGCATGAA
>JASFHJ010000041.1:0-8902 GCA_050123255.1 Dehalococcoidia bacterium | reverse complement strand
CAGCTAAGAATATCAGAAGCATCTGCATGTTAAGCACCCACGGTTACTTCGACCCCATACCTCAACTCGGTCAGACCGACACCGGCGGACAGGTCGTATATGTATTACAGCTTGCTAACGCCCTGGCGAAAACCGGCATCAAAGTTGATATCTACACTCGCTGGTTCGACCGCGACCGGAAACAGGTCGACCCCGTTCCGGGCCATCCGGATGTGCGTGTTATCCGCATCCACAGCGGACCGTGGGAGTTTTTACCCAAAGAGGTCATTTATGATACGCTCCCGGAGCTGGCGAAGAACATGGCGGAGTTCATCCGCGATGATAATCTCGACTATGATCTTTTTCACGGTCATTATATCGACGCCGGTATCGTTACGCTGGATATCGCCGGGAAATTCGGAAAACCGGCTTTTTTTACCGCCCATTCGCTGGGTGCCTGGAAACGCGAACAGATGGGCGGCGCCCCGGAGGAGATGGACAGGAAATACAACTTCACCCACCGAATTGCCGAAGAACTGCGCATTTTCAAATCGGTGAAAGCGCAGACGGTAACCTCTGCCGTCCAGGAGGAAAAGCTCGAAGAACTATACGGGTTCACCCCGAAAAATGTTGAGGTCATACCGCCGGGACTGGACGTAGAAAGGTTCCGTCCCTCCCAACCGGGCGAGGAGAAAGTAACCGGGGAAATCCCGGACAGGTATATCTTTTGTCTCAGCCGTATCGACACCAACAAAGGACACGATATGCTGCTGAGGGCTTTCGATATCGTCAGGAAAAAAATCCCCGATGTCCAGCTGGTAATCGGAGGGGGTTCCCCCAAGCCGCAGAAGACAGAACAGGAAGTATTTGCCATGATGAAGGACATCATCAACCGGCACGATATGGGCAGCCGGGTGCGGATTTACGGTTATGTACCGGATGAAATACTGGTGCCGCTGTACCGGCAAGCGGAAATATTCGCGCTGCCCTCGCTTTTTGAACCCTTCGGAATGACGGCACAGGAAGCCATGGCCTGCGGCACCCCCGTGATTGCCTCAAAACTCGGCGGCATCCGCGAGGTTATCACTTCAGGAGAAACCGGACTGCTGGTAGACCCCCGGAACGCCGACGAATTCGCGGAAGGGATAATCAGGTTGTTGAACGACCCCGGTATGCTCGAAGACATGGGGCAGCGCGCTTACCGCCACATCCACGAACATTACAGCTGGGATGCCATAGCCCGGCGGCATATTGCTTTCTATAACCGTTACATGGATTAAGCCGGCCGGTGTTCAGCCTACCTTACGTAACACCGCGAATATGAAAAATTCATATACCTTAAAAGCCGGTACACTATGCGTATTTCCATATAAAACGCGGTTTTCCGGCGATAAATTTTCCATATGTTAATTCTACCGCTTGCTATGTTACCCCATTCTGTGATTTAATTGCTCTAGCATCATATGAATATTGCCTCTATATGCAAAAATGAAACCAAAATCCGGATAATTGAGGAGTTAACGATGCAAATATTTCATATAATGAAATTAAAAACCGTCTATAACAAATATTTCTGAAAACCCTGTATTTCGGCTTGACATTATTTTACCTATATATTAATTTTGTAAAGAATATCATCGCAGTTCGTATGTCTACGTCAAATAAAAAGTTAAAGGAGGTCCATATATAAGAAATTCCATTTTAGATATATCCGCATTTTGAACCGATCAATGAAACAGGAGGTATGACGAGCAATGAAAATGGCAAAAATATTATTTAGTCTCGCGCTTATTGTAGCGTTGCTGGTAATAGGCGTCGGTTGTGGAGAGGATGTTACAACCACGGCTACTCAGACGGCTACAGCTACCGAGACGGCCACGGCTACCGAGACGGCCACGGCTACTCAGACGGACACTCAGACAGCTACGGCCACTGAAACGGCTACAGTTTCAGAGGTCCCTCAATCCGGTGGTACTCTCAGAATAATCTGGGGTACCGGTCCCGGGGGTGGCTGGGGAACACCTCTGGCAATCTTCGGCGGCGAGGGTGCCTATGGTGACCCGGCAATGGAACCTTTCATGGAATCAGAATTCGTAAGCGGTGCCGAGAGATTCAGACTGGGTACTTCCTACGACGTCTCCGATGACGGACTATCGGTCACCTGGCAACTTCGAAGAGACGTGACATTCCATGATGGCACACCCTTCAATGCCGAAGCAGCCAAGTACAACTACGACAAATGGCAAGAAGGTGGACGGGCGTCTACCAACTACTTAGGCTGCGAGGTTCTCGGTGAATATTCAATCGCCTTCAATTATGCAGAAGCTTTGAATACCAACTTCCCGGGTGGCGGTTTATATATAGCATCGCCGACGTTTTGGGAGGCTAATGGTGATACCTATGCCGCCTTCCATGCTTGTGGAACGGGCCCGTATATGCAGACCGATTATGAAGAGGATGTCAAGGTCACGCTGGTAAGGTACGATGACTATTGGGGACAGGTAGGGTACCTTGATGCCATCGAAGGTATCTTTATTCTCGATCCGGTTACCCAGGTCATGGCCATGCAGGCGGGACAGGGTGATTGTACCCACTCCAGAGATGCCAAAACGTTAAATGACCTGCGAAATGCCGGCTTGAACATCCGGCATAACCTCAGGGGCATGGAAGCCATGAACTTCAACAGCCTTGATGAGGATTCTCCCTTCTACAAACTTGATGTACGTAAGGCTGTCGAACATGCCATTAACAAGAAAGCCATCGTAGATAATCTGGGATACGGTTTCTGGGAAGTCGCTTATCAATTCTGCCTTCCGGGCATGCAAGGTTATGTGGACGATATCGTCCCCCGCGAGTATGACCCCGCCCTGGCCATGCAATTACTGGCAGATGCAGGGTATCCTAATGGATTTTCAACCACACTTGTCGCCGGTTCCTGGGACTTCCAGGATGGCCTCCAGTCCATGCAGGCCGATCTGTTAGAAGTAGGCATCGAGGCCGAAATACAAGCAGTTCAGTTTGGCCAGTGGTCTACAATGCGGCAAGAGGGCTGGGACGGCATCTTTGTTGCCGGCTCCGGGATGATTTCTAACTTCAACTCTCTCATATATACGTATTTCCGCCCGGGCGGCACCGAGATGTACAGCATTAGAAAAACAGATGAATTATATGATCTCGTACTTGCAGCGGTTAGGGCCATCCCGGCAGATCCTGAATTAACAGTCGCCGTCAACAGATATATCATCGATAATTGTCTGTGGGCTCCTATCGAGATGCACGGTGATGACTATGCCTACACCGACCAGGTTCATGGCATCAACTTCACCACTTATGGTGGATGGGGCACCTTTGATGCCGAACTGGCATGGATGAGTGATTAAATCAGTGTAACACTATAGAGTTTTACATTCCGGCGATGGGCTTTAAAGCCCATCGCCGGAATATGTCAACACAAAGCAAACTTGGCATTGACCCGGGGATAAAGTCGTGCGAAATACCATGTGTCCTTACTCCCCGGTAGAATAGGTAGACTATTTATAATGACAACCTTCATCGTTCGTAGAGTACTACAATCAATCCTCGTCTTTTTTATGATTACTCTCTTTATTTTCTTGATCATGCGTCTGCTGCCCGGAGACCCGATATACATGATAATATCCAAAGCAGCGCAAGAGACAGCAACCGAAATGGATCTGGAGAAAATCCGACACGAATACGGCCTGGACAGGCCCATGGTTGTGCAATATTTCGACTGGTTAGGCGGGGTCTTTCAAGGAGATTTCGGAGTTTCAATCATTAATAACACGGATATTGGCCACGAGTTGGGAAAGCGTTTACCTATAACTCTTCATCTTGGTTTTATTGCGTTGATAATAAGCTTCGTTTTTGGTATCCCGGCCGGTGTTATCAGTGCGGTAAGGCGCGGCACCTGGCTAGATAACATAGTAACCTCGCTGGCGAATATAGGCATAACTATTCCCGTTTTCTGGTTGGCCGTCGTACTCATGTACGCCTTCGCTCTCAAATTGCAATGGCTTCCCGTCTTTGGCTACACTAATCCTTTTGATGATTTCTGGATGAGCACCAAACAGCTCATCATGCCAATCTTCTGCCTCTCCATCGGCACTATCGCGGGTGTAGCGCGTATGACAAGATCCAGCGTACTCGAGGTCATGAATCAGGACTATATACGAACGGCCTGGGCCAAGGGCTTAAGAGAGCGAGGGGTAATAATCAAACACGGCATGAAGAACGCCATGATTCCCATTGTAGTCTTCTTGGGTCTGGGCCTCAGTCATATTGTTGGCGGCTCGGTCCTGATAGAGACCGTATTTGTTATCCCCGGTATGGGAATATTCGGAGTAAATGCCATGTCAAACTCCGATTACCCGGTAATTCAGGGTGTTGTCATGCTTTTCGCGGTCGTAGTACTGGTGGTAAACCTGCTCGTAGATTTATCTTACGGGTGGCTCGACCCCAGAGTACAGTATAGATAGGAGCATCACCAATATGACGGAAGGAATCGCAATCTCATCAGATAATAATGTAACGCCTCGTATTAGTGAGTTCAGGCGTTTTTTAAGGATATTCATGGGGCGTGGTTTGGTTGTGTTCGGCCTCGTCATTGTGGTGATGTTCGTGATATTGGCGATATTCGCTGATCAAATCGCACCCTATGACCCTCTTAAAAGAAACCTTTATGAAGCCTTACAACAGCCCAACGCGCAACACTGGTTGGGTACGGACGCGATCGGTAGAGATACCCTGAGCCGTCTTATACACGGCGCACGGATATCCCTAATTGTCGGTATTCTGGTGGTGGCTATCTCCGGCGTGATCGGAGTGGCACTGGGAGCAATCTCCGGTTATTTCGGCGGTCTTCTCGGCGCCGTCATCATGAGGGTAATGGATATGTTGATGACTATTCCCATGATGGTATTGGCATTAGCCATTTCAGCACTGCTCGGGGGAGGCCTGAAAAACGTTGTCATGGCCCTCGGTGTCGGTCTGATACCCGGGTATGCCAGGATGATGGCCTCTTCGGTGATGGTTGCCAAAGAGACCGATTATGTCATGGCTGAACATACCATGGGAGCTTCCACTCTACGTATATTGCTCCGCCACATCCTGCCCAACTGCTTTTCACCCATCCTGGTCATGGTAACCATGATGATGGGAACAACCGTCCTGGCCGAAGCTGGCTTGAGTTTTATCGGTATCGGTATTACCCCTCCAACCCCTGCATGGGGCGGCATGGTTACCGACGGCCGTCTTTACCTGCTTACCAACCCAATGCTTTCCATGGCCCCCGGTATCGCCATCATCCTGCTGGTTTTCAGCTTTAACATGGTTGGTGACGGACTGAGGGACGCTCTAGACCCGAGACTAAGAGGAATTATTTAGATAAAACTTACAAGATTTCATCAGTAAATACAACGCTTCTCCAAATGCTTGAACCGGGCAATATCTATCTATTAACGGTTTATATTTCTGGCGCCCGGAAGCCTGGACACCGCTGTATATCTGGAAATTAGAAAAAATATTATAGAAGACATTATGCCTTTTTATCAAACTGAATCCAAAGAACGAAAGGAGTAATTATATGGATCTGGGTTTGAAAGATAGAGTAGCAGTTATTACCGGTACGGGTAGTCAAATCGGTTTTGGTAAGGCTATCGCCCTTACTTTAGCCGCAGAAGGCTGCGATGTGGTAGGCACTGATATTAACGATGAAGGTGCCGAACAAACGGCCGCCGCAGTCAGAGCTTTAGGACGCAAGGCGCTGGCTTTTCAAACGGATATTTCCAATCGGGCTGAAGTGGATACCGCGGTAAACAAGACGATCGAAGAATTCGGCAAGATAGATATACTGGTAAACAATGCCGGATTGAGTGTCCCCTGGGAGGCTTTCCTGGAAATGAAGGACTTATCAAAGATAGAAAAGGCGATGAGCGTCAATCTCTACGGTGGTATGAACATGGTGCGGGCTATCGCGCCTCACATGGCCTCACGCAAGTACGGCAAGATCGTTAATTTTTCCGGGGGACAGGGTGGTCCCCGTGACGTGCCTTATTCATCTTCCAAGGGCGCGGTAGATTCCTGGACGCTTTCTCTGGCCAGGGAACTGGCGCCGCTGGGAATTCAGGTAAATGTTTTCCTGCCGCCGCCGGCGGAAACCAACCTCGGCACTGCCCATCTTCCCCCCAATTTCTGGGACGAATTTAAAAAGCGAAGTCCCATAGGCAGGATGTGCACTACCGATGAAGTAGCCAAGATGATTGCTTTCATGGTTTCTGATGCCAACAGCTGTATGATCGGACAGACGATCGGTATAGGTTTTTAAGAAAACCACCCACTCGGAATACGGTAACAGGCAATTACCGCAGAGGGATAACGGGATGAACATAGAAGAAATGGAAGCAAAAATCAGGGCGCTGGAGGCTAAAATACAGGAACTCCAGGATATTGAAGATATCAAGAAATTACAGCGTGCCTACGGCTTTTATCTGGAACACTGGATGGCGGAGGATTTGATAGATCTTTTCGCCGATGGTGAGGACAGCGAGCTGTGGATAGCTGCCGGGAAGTTCCGGGGTAAAGAAGCTATTAGCCGATTATTCCGACACGGCAATGAAGATAAATTCCGGATATCCAGGTCGGAATTTCTACACCAGGTAATGCAGTTGTCAGGTGTGGTACATGTAAATCCCGGCGGCAAGTCGGCCAGAGGTAGGTGGTACGGCTTTGGCGCCAATGCCTTCCCCATAGAGGGAGGCAAGGTCAGCCCGGGCTGGATGGACGGGGTCTACGAAGTGGAGTATATTAAAGAAGAGCGTAAATGGAAGCTTAAGAAAGTCCACTGGTGTATGACCTTTCGTGCGCCCTGGACCGAGAGTTTTGTTGATCCGGCTAAAAAAGACAGCAGTAAACAGGACCGGCCCTACCAGGAAAATCCGGATTTAAGGCCCACGGACGCTCCGGAAGATACCCTGTACCCTTCCGGCTATATTTGTCCCTTCCATTTTGAAAATCCTGTAAGCGGTAGAAAGACGATCCCTGCGGACGAATAACACTGGTGCAGGTACTCCAGGATTGAAACTGGAGTACCTGCCAATAAATATATATATGGGATAAGACACTGATTAGTTAGAGCGTCGGCTTAACCGGTATCATGTTGTCTAACCGGAGGTCAAAATGATTGAAAAAACGCAACTTGTCAATATAGTCGGTGAGGACAGGATATATGATGCGGATTCCGTGATTGACGAGTATTCCCACGACATGAGCTTCGTGAATCCTGTGAAACCGGCTCTTGTGGTAAAACCAGAGAACGCAGAACAGATAACCGATATCGTGAATCTGGCAAAAGAAACTAAAACTCCGCTTATTCCGATAAGCTCCGGCCCCCCGCATTTCCGGGGTGATACCGTACCGTGTGCCGAAGGTGCGATAATCGTCGATTTAAGCGAGATGAAAAACATCATCAATACCAACCGCAGGAATCGCGTGGTGATGTTCGAGCCGGGCGTCACCTTCGGCGAACTCAGTGCCGCCGTAGCCAAGGAAGGCATGCGACTGAATATGCCCCTGCTGCCGCGGCAATCAAAGTCGGTAGTCGGGAGTATGCTGGAACGGGAGCCGGTTATCATGCCTAAATATCACTGGGATATCTCGGATCCCCTTGCCTGCACCGAAATCATTTTCGGTACGGGTGACATGTTCCGCACCGGTTCGGCTGCCGGTTCCGGAACCATAGAAGAGCAATGGGCTGCCGGAGGTGTCCAGAAAGAAGCCTCCGGACCTTCGTCCGTTTCCTGGTACCGGTTAATCCAGGGGGCACAGGGTGGTATGGGTATAGTTACCTGGGCTTCGGCCAGGTGCGAACTGACCCCCTCTCTGGAACGCCCTTATTTCATCGTCGCTTCGGAACTCGAAAAAGTCCTGGAAGCGGTACACTGGCTGGTCCGGTTACGCCTGATAAACGAATGCGTGATACTTAACAGCACCAATTTCGCCCTGATGAATGCCGCACCGGGTTCGTCCGAATATGACGCCCTGAAACAAAAACTACCTGAATGGATACTATTTTACAATGTAGCAGCCTACGAATTTCTGACCGAAGAAAGAATGGATGGTCAGACCGAGGACATGATAGAACTCGCCCAACGACTCGGTGTCGAGCCGGTTACCGATGTCGCCGGGGTGTCCGCCGATGAATTTCTGAAGCTTACGCAGAAACCCTCGGAAGAATCTTACTGGAAACTCCGGCAAAAAGGCGGTTGTGAAGACGTTCTCTTCCTGTCTATATATGATAAATTGCCGGATATCATCGATACCATGAAATCCTCGGCTGAAACAGCCGGATACCGCGCCGATGCACTGGGAATATACCTGCAACCCATAGTGCAGGGCTCTAACTGCCATTGTGAATTCAACCTGTTTTACAACCCCGGGGATTCCAGCGAGGTAAAGATAGTACGCGAATTATCCGCGTCCGTCGTCGATAAACTGATATCGAAAGACGCCTTCTTTTCACGACCCTACGGAGCGTCCGCCAGGAAAATTATCGAACGCGATCCGGCTACCCGCGAGGCATTGAAAAAAGTGAAAAATATCGTCGATCCGCTGGATATCATGAACCCCGGCAAGATATTCATTTGATATCAACGATGTATCGACCAGTTAATTATAAACCTGACAGGAGTTACCAAATGGGATTAATAGATTACCAACAGGATATGGAAACCTGCTGCCGCTGTTCTTGCTGTAAATTCATTCCCATGGAAAAAATCAAGGATCTGGAGAACGCTAACGTATGCCCCAGCATCACCCGGTATAAGTTCCATGGCTATTCCGGCGGAGGCAGGATGGGCATCGGTGTAGCCATACTGGAAAAAGAACTGGAGATGTCAGATAAACTGCT
>JASFHJ010000040.1:0-8918 GCA_050123255.1 Dehalococcoidia bacterium | reverse complement strand
ATAACCTGGGGAGGTCTAACCTGGGTTAATATTGAAAATCCCACCGAACGCGATACGGACTACCTTGCGGAAAACTATAACTTTCATCCCCTGGCTCTCGATGACTGCCTGAGCCGGAAACAGCTTCCCAAGATTGACGTATACCCGGGATACCTCTTCTTCGTTTTCCACTTCCCGTTTTATGACAAGGCAACCCGCATCAGCAGCAAGCGGCAGTGGTCGGCGTTCATCGCGGAAAACCTCATCGTTACCCTGCATACGGGTGAATTGAGAACGCTGAACGCACTTTTCCGCGATTGCCAGGCCAACGAGGACGCGCGGGAAGAATATTTCAGCAACGGTTCCGGCTTCCTGCTCTACCGTATCCTCGACCGCGCTATCGACTCCTATTTCCCGGTGCTGGAAAAAATCATGGACCTGATCGAAAAAGTGGAAGACGACGTTTTCGACGAAAATATAGAGTCGGCCGAAGAACTGAGTATTATACGACGGGACGTGATAACCCAGCGGGCCGTCATGTTCCCGACGCGGGCCATCTTCATTGAGATGGAAAACAAGCTGAAACGTTTCAGCAACGTGGACGTGACGGCTTACTATAACGACCTCATGGACCACATCAACAAGATATGTGAAACGCTGGACGAGGTCCAGGACATCATCGAAGTGTACAAGGACGCCGACTACACCCTAGCGACCTACCGCATCAACCGGGTTACCCGGCTGCTGACGATATTTTCCACGATAATCCTCCCGTTCGTGCTGGTTTCCAGTCTTTTCGGCATGAACGTGGTACTGCCGGGCGGCATCGATACCGGCGAGCCGGTCACCTTCGTTATCCTGCTGGTAATCATGGCGGCAATCGCCGGCGGTATGCTTATTTTCTTCCGCCACCGACGCTGGATATAGAAGATGAATATCTCTTACCGGCTGGTGATAATTACCACCCTGTTTATTACCTGCCTTATCACCGCCAATATCATCGCCGTGAAAATCGTCAGTCTGGGATTCTTCATCGTTCCCGCAGCTGTTTTCGTGTTCCCCCTCAGCTATATCTTTGGCGACGTACTAACGGAGGTCTACGGCTACCGTACCGCCCGGAAGGTCATCTGGCTGGGCTTCGGGTGCAACCTGGTTTTCGTCTTCTTCGCCTGGATAGGACAGCTCCTGCCGGCCGCCGATTTCTGGCAGGCGCAGGAGGCTTACGAAACTATACTGGGTTTTGCTCCCCGTCTGCTGGCGGCATCTCTGTGCGGCTACCTCATCGGGGAATTCGTCAATTCCTTCATCCTGGCCAGGATGAAAATACTCACCGAAGGGCGCTGGCTGTGGAGTCGGACCATAGCCTCGACAATTTTCGGTGAGGGACTGGACACGGTGGTCTTCATCACGATAGCCTTCAGCGGTACCGGGTCGCCGGTGGCGACGATGATATGGCACCACTGGCTTTTCAAGACGGGCATCGAGGTAATCGCTACCCCGGCGACTTACGCCATCGTCAACTGGCTGAAACGTGCCGAAGGCATAGACACCTACGATTACCAGACACGGTATAATCCCTTCACGATAACGGGATAACGAGGTTTTTTTATGGAAATACAGATTCTCGGCGCACATAATATAGAGTCGAAAGATACCGGGCTGGCCACGCTGCTAATCGATGATATCCTGGCGATAGACACCGGCGCGCTGACCACCAACCTGAGTTTAGAAGAACAACTGAAACTTAAAGCCGTCCTGCTCACCCACCAGCACTACGACCATATCCGGGGCATCCCGGCCATCGGCATGACTTTCTTCCTGCACCAGCAGAACCTGAACGTATACGGTACCCAGCCCGTCTACCAGGCGCTAGTAGCCCACTTCCTCAGCAGCGCCGTATATTCCAATTTCCTGGAAGAGCCGGCCGCGAATCCCACCATTACTTTTAAGTTCCTGAAGGCCGGACGGGAGGAAATTATAGAGGGCTACCGGGTGCTGCCGGTGCCGGTAGACCATTCCAAGCCGACGGTCGGGTTTCAGATCACGTCGCCCGAAGGCAAAACGATGTTTTATACCTCGGACACGGGACCCGGTCTCGTCGAGGCATGGCAGCAGGTGGAACCGGAGTTGTTGATAACCGAACTGACGGCACCCAACAAATGGGAGGATTCCGCCATCGAGAAAAAGCACCTGTCGCCGTCGTTATTACGCAACGAGCTGATGAGTTTCCGGGATATCCGGGGATACCTGCCGCGGGTGATTACGGTGCACATGAATCCCATCGAGGAAAAGGCGATTGCCGGGGAAACAGCCGAAGTTGCCGGGGATTTGAACGCCGATATCAGCCTGGGATACGAAGGGATGAAAATTCAGCTTTAGAGGGAGACGGTGTTATCGGAGAGGTTAAATTTATCGTCGACCATAACGTGGGCAAACTGAACAAGTGGCTGCGGATGATGGGCTTCGACAGCCTGTTCTTCAACGGCGATGACGACGGGGACATGGTAAGGCAGGCGCTTCTGGAGAAAAGGGTGATTTTAACCCGCGACCGCGAGATAATGCTGAGAAGGGTGGTTAAAAACGGACGGCTCACCGCCATTTTAATAGCCAGCGAGGTACCGGAAAAGCAGATGGTTCAGGTAATCGATACCCTGAACCTCGCCGGCGATTTACACCCTTTCACGCGCTGCCTGGAGTGTAATGAATTATTGGTAGAGCAAACGAAAGAAAAAATAAAAGACCGCGTGCCGCCTTATGTTTTCCGCACGCAGGAGCAGTACATGGAATGCCCGTTATGCCGGCGGATATACTGGCGGGGCACGCACTGGGAAGCCATGATAAGAAGGCTGCGGAGATTACTCGGTGATAAAACAGAATATCTGAAGGAGGTATCCCGATGAACGTATACGAAGCCGCGACAACGCGACGGTCGATAAGGAGATTCAAAGACAAGCCGGTGCCCTACGAAATACTGGAAAAATGCATCGATGCCGGACGGCTGTCGCCGTCGGGCAGGAACCAGCAGGTCTGCGAATTCTTAGTCGTCGACGACCCGCAGCTACTGCCGCAAATGTTCGACAACATCGGGGGTTCGGTCAAGCTGCCGCCGGAAAAGGGCGGACCACGCCCGGAAAACACCCCCAAAGCCTACACGGTAATATTGATAAATAAGGAGTACGAAGGCGATGCCAACCGCCGCTCGATTACCCTGTACGATATCGGCATGGCGGCGGAAAATATCATCCTGACCGCCTGGGAAGAAGGCGTCGGCTGCTGCCCGGTGATGATGTTCCGGCAGGAGGGGATGAAAAGCGCCCTGAACATCCCGGACGACTACGACATCGGGCTGGTAATCGTGATGGGCTACCCGGACGAAAGCCCCAGAGCGGAGGTGGCGACCGATTCCACCGACAGCCATGTCAACGAGAGCCTGCAGCGCCACGTCCCCAAGCGCAAGCTGACGGACATCCTGCACCGGAACGGATTCTAAGTGGTATCGTTGACCGTGGTATAATATATTGCTACACTCAGTTATCCGGATAATCAGTTATGAAAATAGTAACCGCCGAAGAGATGAGAAGAATCGACCAGGAGTGCATCCGGGAGGGCACACCTGCCAGCGTACTCATGGAAAACGCCGGTAAAGCGGTGGCGGAAGAGACCCGCGCTTTCCTGGGTAAACCGAACGGCCGGAATATTCTTTGCCTGATAGGGGCGGGTAATAACGGCGGCGACGGACTGGTGGCGGCGCGTTACCTCGGTGGTTGGGGGGCGAAGGTCAGCGTTTACCTGTGCAGTAAGCGACCCGTCGACGATGAAAACCTCAAGCTCCTGCACGATAAAAACATCACGTGTATCGAGTCGGCCAGCGATGCCGACCTGGAAAAATTCGATAATTTATTGAAGTCCGCCAACTGTGTGGTCGACGGTATACTGGGCACGGGCAAGATGCGTCCGCTGACGGGAGTCTTTCAGCAGGTGCTGGAAAGAGTCAATGAAGCTAAAGCAGCGCGGCAAACCGGTATAGTCGCTATCGATATACCATCGGGCATGGATGCCGACACCGGCGCGGTCGATGACGCCTGCCCGTACGCCGACGTTACCGTGACGCTGGCGTTCCCCAAGCCGGGGCTGTTCAGCTTTCCCGGCGCCGCCAGAACCGGAAAGCTCAAGATAGCGGATATCGGGATAGCGGAATCGTTTGCCGACGACATCAGCCTGGAGCTTATCGATGATAAATGGGCAAGGTCCGTCCTGCCGCAACGCCCGCCGGACGCCAACAAGGGCACTTTCGGGAAATTGCTGGTAGCAGCCGGTTCCATCAATTATTCCGGGGCGGCCTATTTAGCCTGCAGCGGCGCCATGCGGGCGGGAGCCGGACTGGTAACGCTGGCTACGGCCGCAAGCCTCCAGCCGGTCTTAGCCGCCAAGCTTACCGAAGCAACCTATTTATCCTTGCCGGAAAGCCAGCCCGGCGTTATCTCCGTCGAAGCGGCGGGGATCATCGCCGATAATTGCCCGAACTACGATTCTCTCCTGATGGGCTGCGGACTGGGGAAAAATCCGGCAACCGCCGATTTCGTAAACTCACTGATAGAACAAAAGTTTACAGTCCGGATGATACTGGATGCAGACGCTTTGAATATCATCGCCGGGGATAAAAGCTGGGGGCAGAAGCTAAACGACGAAGTCATACTAACGCCCCACCCGGGAGAAATGAGCCGGCTGTGCGGACTACCTATCGAAGAAATCCAGTCCGACCGGATAAACATCGCTAAAAAATACGCCGCCGAGTGGCGGAAAACGGTCGTTCTCAAGGGTGCCTACAGCGTTATCGCCACCGCCGACGGAAGATGCCGGGTGAGTCCTTACGCCAATCCGGGGCTGGCTTCCGCCGGAACCGGCGACGTGCTGGCCGGGGTAATCGCCGGACTCTCCACCCAGGGGCTTGCTCCCTTCGATGCGGCGTCACTGGGCGTGTATTTACACGGCACCGCCGGCGAAATGGTTAGAGATATACTCGGAGATACCGGCATGATAGCCTCCGACCTGCTGACGGCTCTGCCAGTAATTATCAAGCAGTTAAAAGAAAATACCAATCCTTCGGGAGGTTAAAAAGATAACCCATGTTGCTGGCATTAGATATAGCCAATACGAATATCAAGATAGGCATGTTCCAGGGTGACGAGCTTAAAGCTACCTGGCGCATCGCCACGTCCGTGCAGCGTACATCGGACGAATATGCGGTGATATTGCTTAATTTGTTACACCACCAGGGAATAGATACTACCGATATTACCAAAGGGGCGATGAGCTGCGTGGTTCCCCCCTTGACGACGACGTTCAACGAGATGTTCCAGAAATACTTTAAAATTCACCCGCTGGTTATCGGGCCCGGCATCAAGACGGGCGTCCGTATCCGCATGGATAATCCCCGTGAAGTCGGCGCCGACCTTATCGCCAACGCGGCGGCATCCCTGCATCTGTACAAACTGCCGGTAATCGTGGTAGCCCTGGGGACCGCCACCGCTTTCGCGACCGTTTCCCGGGACGGGGACTATCTCGGGGGGGTGATTGCGCCGGGAATCGGCATCTCCGCCGAGGCTCTATACACCCGTGCCGCCGCCCTGCCCCGCGTCGAACTGGTACGTCCGAAAACCATCATCGGGCCCAACACGGTAGCCGCCATGCAGTCCGGTATCATTTTCGGCTACGCCGGGCTTATCGACGGTATCGTCAACCGGATCCAGGAAGAACTGGGAGAGAAAGCCACTGTGGTGGCAACGGGAGGCTATGCCGGAATCATCGCCGAAGAAACCAGGACAATCGACGAGGTCAATCCCGATCTAACGTTGATAGGCATCAAGACAATCCACACCATGAACCGGGACTAGCCGGCCAAGGAGAACGATATGTTAGAAAATAAAACGGTAATCCTGGGAATCACCGGGGGAATAGCCGCTTACAAAGCCGCCGACCTCGCCAGTAAGCTGACCCAGGCCGGTGCCCGGGTGGAAACGATAATGACGGAAGCCGCCACCAAATTCATCACCGCGCTGACGCTACGGAACATCACGGGACGGCCGGTGGTCACGGATATGTTCGAGATGGCTTCCGAGTACAGCGAAGAGCATATCGCCCTTGCCGAGGCGGCTGACGTGGTGGTAATCGCCCCGGCGACCGCCAACTCCATCGCCAAACTGGCGGGGGGGATGGCCGACGATATGCTGGGCTGCGTGGTGCTGGCTACCGAAGCGCCGGTTATCGTCGCGCCGGCGATGAACGACGTCATGTACGCCAACAAGGTTACCCAAGAGAACATCGAGAAACTCAAAGCCAGGGGTTTCCAGTTCGTCGAGCCGGAATACGGACGGCTCGCCTCGGGGAAGACGGGGCAGGGACGCCTGGCCACGACCGAGACGATACTGAAAGCGATAGAACAGGCGGCCGGTGGATAAGCAGGATTTAGCCGGGAAACGAATCGTGGTGACGGCCGGAGGCACGCAGGAGCCGATAGACCCCGTTCGCCACATCGGCAACCGCTCCTCGGGGAAGATGGGATACGCCCTGGCGGAAGCCGCCCGCGACCGCGGCGCGCAAACCACACTGATAACCGCCCCCACCGCTTTACCGGAACCTGCCGGAATGAAGATAGTCCGCGTGAGAACGGTCGCCGAGATGCGGGAAGCCGTCCTGAAAGCCACGGCTGAAGCCGATGTTCTCATAATGGCGGCGGCTGTATCCGACTTCCGGGCAGTCAGCCCGGCCGACCATAAAATCAAGAAAACGGGGAAGAAGCTGGTGCTGGAGCTGGTGGAAAATCCTGATTTCTTATTAGAACTACGTGATGATCTTGTAAAAATTGGTTTCGCCGCCGAGAGCGAAGACCTGCTGGACAATGCCAGGAGGAAACTGACGGAAAAACGGCTCGACCTGATAGCCGCCAACGATATCACCGCCGCCGACAGCGGCTTCGACGTGGATACCAACAAAGTAACGCTAATCGATAAAGAAGGCGGAGTCGAGGAACTACCGTTAATGAGCAAGCGCGAGGTGGCGGATATAATACTGGACAGGGTGTCGGGGATGTTTCAGGCATAAATATGGAGGAGGGTATTATGGGGGATTTCAAAATAGGCGATAAGGTGAAAGTAATTAAATATCTAGATGAATATAACGGTAAGACAGGGACAATTATAATGAATGCTGGTAAGCAACCACTACCAGGTTTTCGTAAACCATATGAAGGATTTAAAGGTGAAGGGGAGCAACAACATTGGTTGGTAAATTTGGACGATACAAACGAGACAATAGAAGTACCCGAAGTTAATCTTGAGAAAATATCATAGATTGTTCCATTATCTGAGCCTATACAAGCTTTGAGGGTATACTTACCTTTACGAAAAGGGGAGACAGGCAGGGCTATTTCCTGGCCCGGCGTGCGGATGATACGAGGGCGGCTTGGGTGGGAATAGATATCTTAACGATGGGCGGGGCGGGGACAGAGATACGAAAGACCGAAGAGAGATTACTTCGTCGCGATGCTCTTCGCAATGACAACACGGGAAAAGACAACTTAAAAAATGGAAATAGTCGAGTACAAACCGGAATACGAAAGCGCTGTTATCGAGCTGTGGGAGAAGTGCGAACTTACGCGCCCCTGGAACAACCCCGGGCTGGATATCGAGCGTAAGATAAAGGTAAACCCGGAACTGTTCTTGGTGGGTCTGATAGAAGGGAAAGTGGTGGCCAGCGCCATGGGCGGTTACGAAGGGCACCGGGGCTGGGTGAATTATCTCGCAGTTGACCCGGAACGCCGGCGGCAGGGACTGGGAAGGAAAATGATGGATGTAATCGAGGAAAGACTTTCAGAAATAGGCTGCCCGAAAATCAATATACAGGTCAGAGATGACAATACTGAAGCGCTGAATTTTTACAGTAAAATCGGCTATAATACAGAAGAGATAATCAGCTTAGGTAAAAGGTTGATTAAAGATTAGACAGAAAAGATAACTACCGGAGAGAGTAAATCATGACGCAAACCCCCAATACAGATGAAATGCCCAAAGCCTACGAGCCGGGTAATACCGAGGGGAAATGGTACGACTTCTGGAGAGATAAGGGTTATTTCACACCGGAAATAGACCCTTCAAAAAAACCCTTCGTAATCATCCATCCGCCCACCAATATCACCGGCGACATGCACCTCGGCACGGCGATTACGGCGACAATTGAAGACATCATGATACGCTGGCACCGGATGCTCGGTGAACCGACGCTATGGCTGCCGGGAGTCGACCATGCCGGTATCGCCACCCAGGTGGTTGTCGAAAGAGAACTGACCAAGGAAGGCATCAGCCGTCATGAAATAGGCCGTGAAAAATTCCTGGAAAGAGTTTGGGAGTGGGCGAACATATACCGGAATAATATCATCGACCAGCACCGGCGGCTGGGGGCTTCTCTCGACTGGTCACGCCTCTGCTTCACCATGGACGAGGGTCCGAGTAAAGCGGTACGCACGGTATTTAAAAACCTTTATGATAAAGGCCTGATTTACCGCGGCGAGCGGATAATCAACTGGTGCCCGAGGTGCTCTACGGCGCTGTCCGACCTGGAAGTAGACCACATAGATACCAACGGTCATCTCTGGTACGTCAACTATCCGCTGACCGATGACAGAAAGAAGTTCATCACCGTCGCCACCACGCGCCCCGAAACGATAGTCGGCGATACGGCGGTAGCCGTTAATCCCAACGATATCCGGTTCAGGAAACTGGTAGGGAAGAAGGTATTGTTACCGGCGGTGAACCGTGAGATACCCATCGTGGCCGATGACGCGGTGGACATGGAATTCGGGACCGGGGCGGTGAAGATAACACCCGGACACGACCCGGTAGACTTCGATATCGCGCAGAGGCAGAACCTGCCGCTGATAAATA
>JASFHJ010000039.1:0-8985 GCA_050123255.1 Dehalococcoidia bacterium | reverse complement strand
CCTCACTCATTCTCTCCCCCCTTCACCGCTCCTTTTCCTTTTATATCTATTCCCTTTACTATCTCCCTATTTCATACGCGTGACTGTTATCGGGGTCTCTCCGTCATCCAGGGTCAGCTCGTCGCCGGAGATGCTGTATTCCAGGACAACGTCTTCCTCTCCATCCATAACTTCCCCGTTGACGCTTACCAGTGTTAGCGTTATCTCTTTATCTCCGGTTTCTTCGTATGTGCAGATCATGGTGGTGTAGCCGTCCCCCATTTCCATTTGCCCGTCGTTAAAAAACTCCATATACACTTCTTCCTCGGCATATTCCCACTTCCCTACGAGGGAAGACGCTCCGCCACAGGCTGTCAGCGTCACCGCGGCGAGAACCAGCAGTAATATCAGCAGTCCCGAAAGAATCCATCTAGTTTTCATTATTCACCTTCTTTAAATTTTTGAATATTATCTATAAACTTCTTAAACAAATATACGTTATCCAGCGGGCCGGGAGAGGCTTCGGAGTGGTACTGGATGGAAAAGATGGGCAGTTCCCTGTGCCGCAGGCCCTCCACCGTACCGTCGTTGAGGTTGATATGCGTTATCTCCAGCTCGTCGCTCAGCGTATCCGGGTCGGCGGCGTAGCCGTGGTTCTGGGCGGTGATGTGGACGGCGCCGGTAGCCAGTTCACGTACCGGGTGGTTGCCGCCGCGGTGCCCGAACTTAAGCTTGAAATGCTTCCCCCCGAAAGCCTTATGAATTAGCTGGTTGCCCAGGCAGATGCCCATTAACGGCTTCTTGCCCACCAGTCCCCGGACCGTTTTCGCCAGGTATTCCAGCTCCAGCAGGTCGGGGTCGCCGGGGCCGGGCGAAAGCAATATCCCGTCCGGCTCGAGAGCGAGTATTTCCTCCGCTGTTGTCGTACACGGCACGACGGTGACATGACAGCCATGCCGGCAGAGTAGCCGCAGGATGTTGTATTTCAGACCGCAATCAAAGACGACCACGTGGTGCCCGTCGGTGCCGTTTTCCTCCCACTTATACTGCTTATCCGTACTGACCTGCCGCGCGAAATCTATCGAGCCGTAGTCCGGCTGCTTCTTGAGTTCTTCCAGCGCTTCCCCGGGTGTTTTCGACGACGTTATTATCCCCATCATCACCCCCACCGAGCGTAACCGGCGGGTAATGGCGCGGGTATCGATTCCCCAGATACCGGCGACGCCGCTCTCGGCGAGGTAATCGTGAACGGTCTTGTCATCGAGGTAATGGCTGGGTTGGTCGCATTTCTCCCGCACGATAAAACCCCGCACCTGGATTTGCCGCGACTCCATGTCCTGCTGGTTGGTGCCGTAGTTACCGATGAGCGGGTAGGTGGGCAGCAATATCTGCCCGGCGTAAGAGGGGTCGGTGAGCATCTCCTGGTAGCCGGCCATGCTGGTGTTAAAGACCACCTCGCCGCAGGTGTCTACTTCCGCCCCGAAGGAATAGCCTTCGTAGACCGTGCCGTCGTTAAGAACCAGTATCGCCTTTTTAATCATATTTTTATCACCCTATCCCCTTAATCCCCTTCTCCTCGAGGGGAAGGGGAGGTTTATGATGAGGGGTTGAAACCCCCTCAAACTCCCCCTTTTACACTTATGTCATTGCGAGCGAAGCGAAGCAATCTCTATAGCTCCTCATATAAGTCTTGCCACTCGGTATTCATGCTATTGATTAAGTCAATCTTTTTTTGTCTTGAACCGCCTTTAATTTGTTTCTCCCTTAAAATAGCACTCTCAATATCTTCGCAGACCTCAAAGAACACGAGCTTAACAATGTTGTATCGTTTCGTAAATCCCTCGACCAGTTCCTCTTTACGCTCGTATACTCTCCTTTTTAGGTCATTGGTTACGCCCGTATAAAGTACTTTATTCGTTTTGTTAGTCATTATATACACATAATATTGAATGTTCACTTACTCGTTATTAGATTGCTTCGTCGCTGCACTCCTCGCAATGACAGGGAGTGTAGAAATCCCTCCCTTTTACACTTCCATTTTCAGTTTATCGTTCATATATACCGGCATCCCCTGGTAAAGGGTCGCCATTACCTTGCCTCGGAGCGTCTTGCCGGCTAAGGGGGTGTTTTTCCCCCTGGAAGCGAACTCCTTTGGGTCGACCACCCATTCCTTGTGAAGGTCGAAGATGCAGACATCTCCCGGCGCGCCTTCCTCAAAGGTCCCCAGCTTTTCGTAGCCGAGTACTCTTGCCGGACCGACCGTCAGCACTTCGATGAGCGTATTCAAACCGAGGTCACTCTGAAACACCAGGTTGGCCAGGCTGCCCAGCGCTGTTTCCAGTCCGCTGATACCGAAAGCCGCATCCTTGAAATCACGGTTCTTGTCGGCTTCGGTATGGGGGGCGTGGTCGGTGGCTACAATATCGATTACCCCATCGTTGAGGCCGCTCAACAGGGCCTGTGTGTCCCGCTTGGTACGCAGCGGAGGATTGACCTTGGCATTGGTGTCATAGCCCATTACCGCTTCCTCGGTCAGGGTAAGATGATGCGGCGTAACCTCGGCGGTGACCGAAACGCCCTCTGTTTTAGCCTGCCGTATCAGGTCCACCGAACCTTCGGTGCTGACATGGGCTATGTGTATGTGACCGCCGGTCTCCCGCGCCAGGTCGAGGTCGCGCTTGACGATTGTTTCCTCGGCGGCGGCGGGAATGCCCCGCAGTCCCAGTTCCAGCGAAACAACGCCTTCGTTCATCTGCCCTTCCTGGCTGAGGAACTCGTTCTCGCAGTGTTCGATGATCGGCCGGTTGAAGTCGCGGCTGTACTCCAGAGCCTGACGCAATATGTCGGGATTACTCACATTCGAGCCGTCGTCGCTGTAAGCCACTGCTCCGGCAAGTTCCAGTTCGTTCAAATCAGCCAGCTCCTCGCCTTTTCTGCCCAGAGTGATGCAGCCGATGGGGAAAACCCTGACGACTCCCTCCCGCGCGGCGATAGTCCTGACGTAGTTCAGCGTATCCTCATTATCCAGCGGCGGATCGGTGTTGGGCATACAGCACAGCGTCGTGAAACCTCCGCGCGCTGCCGCCTGCGTCCCCGTGGCGATGGTCTCTTTATCCTCGTAACCCGGCTGCCGCAGGTGGCAGTGAACATCGATGAAGCCGGGACACACGATAAGGTCGTCGGCCCGGAGGATGGCGTAGTCGATAGCCGGAGGTATATTGTCCTCTCCGAGCCAGGCTACTTTTCCGTCGGTCAACAGCAGACTGCCCTTAAAATCAATTTTTTGGCCGGGGTCGATGATGCGACCGCCCCGGATGAGCAGCGAGTTTGTCATACGTTATTTATGTCCCCCTGTGAAATGACTGGGCTTGAAGCCGTGAGCCCTGGCCTCGTCCTCGGTATTGAACACTATCAGGTTTTCCGGTTTGATGGTATGCACCCAGTGGCTTTCGGCGCTGTGATATTTCTTGGTGTCCAGCTTGCCCTCGTGCCAGTCGGCGCTGGCAACGAACCTGGGTTCGATGCCGTGTTCGCAGTAAACGCAGCGCAGCGTTAACGGGTCGGTATTTACTATCTTGAACTCGGGCTTGAGATACTGTATTTCGGTATCCTGAATGGATACGCACTTGGCGTTGGGGCACCGCAGTCCCGAAGCCCGGTTATATATGGGATAGTCGATCGGTTCCGGCGACTCCTCTTCCGGTATCTCGGCCTCCTTTATACCCAGCAGCAGCGCCAGGAGAGCCATTCTCACCGGCACCCCCCGGGCTGCCTGCTTGAAGTACATGCTTCGCTTATCGGCGTCAACGTCGTAAGAAAGTTCGTCCACCCGGGGCAGGGGATGCATCACCAGCGTTTCCCGAAAGGCTTTGTCCCTGAGTAATTTTTTATCCACCACCGGGTATTTCCCCTTGAGGTCCTCACCTTCTTCGCCGGAGGCGAATCTCTCCTTCTGCGGCCGGGTAACGTAAAGAGCGTCGACGCCGCTTTTCAACTCCACGTGGAGGCTTATATCCGGCATCATCGCCAGCTGGTGGGGACTGCTGGGTGTAGTGTAAACCGCATCCAGCGGGAACAGGGTTTCATCCTCGACTTCCTTTTCTTTATAGTGTTCTACCTCGCCCCCGTATTCCGTTACCAGCTTGTTGATGACGTGATCCGGGACTTCCAGTCCGGGGCTGGGACAGAACAGGATATCCGCCCCGAACTTGGCGAGAGCGAATATCAGCGAATGGGTCGTGCGGCCGTATTTAAGGTCGCCCCAGAGCGCTATCTTCAAACCTTTGATGGTATTTCTTTCCTTTTGCAGGGTATAGAGGTCGCAGAGCGTTTGCGTGGGGTGCTGGTGACCGCCGTCGCCGGCGTTGATGACCGGTATCCCGGCGTAGTCCGCCACCACTTTAGCCGCTCCTTCCCAGGGATGGCGGATAACGATGATATCGGCATAGCTGCCGAGTACCCGCGCCATGTCGGCGATGCTTTCGCCCTTGGCAAGGGATGTTGCCCCCACGTCGGATGCGGTGATAACGCTGCCGCCGAGCCGGTGCATGGCCGCCTCAAAAGAGAGCCGGGTTCTGGTGCTGGGCTCGAAGAAGAGGCTGGCCATCACCTTGCCGGTACAGAGTCCGTGCTGCTTTTTCAGCTTCTCCGACATCTCGTCGGCAAGCATGAAAAGCGCCAGTATCTCACCGTTGGAAAGGTCGTCTATGGTCACCAGGCTTCTATTTACCAGCTTCATGGTAACTCCTTCGTACCTCTTCATTCTTTTCAAACGGGACGGTTGTTTTATTGTCTGTTGGACTGATTATCACTACCTCGTCGGCGCCGTCGGTCTCGGTGAGGTGTACCTCGATGTTCTCATGACGGGCGCTGGGTATGTTCTTACCGACGTAGTCCGCCCGTATCGGCATCTCGCGGTGCCCCCGGTCGACCAGTACCGCCAGCTGTATGGAGAGGGGCCGGCCGAGGTCGATGAGGGCATCCATGGCGGCGCGGATTGTCCGCCCGGTGTATAAAACATCGTCCACGATTATCACCGACTTGCCGTTAACGTCGGAAGGGATTTCGGTGCGCTGGATATTGTTATTGTTATTAATTGGCCCGAGGTCGTCGCGATATTGACTGAAATCCAGCATTCCCACGGGCGGGGTGGATTTTTCATATTTTTCAATACTCGCCGCCAGCCGCTTGGCCAGGGGAACGCCGCGGGTATGCAGCCCGACCAGTACCAGGTTATCGGTGGTCTTGTTCCGCTCGATTATCTCATGGGCTATCCGGGCGAGTGTGCGCCGGATGTCCTCTGCCGCCATGACTATTTTTACAGGCATAAAAATAACCTCTTGCTTTCGGCTGGCAAGAGGTTGAGGGTACAGATATTCTCTTTTCGGTTCCCTTGCCAGCCTCGCCGGACTGATTTAAAGGTTCTGGATTTTTTCTCCTTTTTACTACTTCAGGTTAAGTATAACATAGCGGTGGATTATTTCCAAGAGAATGGACAGTGATATTTGGTCCGATTTACTAATATTTTAGGATTTTTAGCACTGATGTCGTTATGATTCATACCCCTCAATCCTCCCATAGGCTTTCAGCGTCAGCAGCTTTTTCAGGTTAAAAACGCCGGACCATTCCCGCTGGATTTCCTGCTGTATCTCCGGGAAGATATCGCCCCAGGAAAACGTCAGCGACCAGGAGCCGTCTGGTTGGTAAGCCTTTATCTCGTAGTCCAGGTTTTCCGTCACCGTTTCACGCAATGCCGGATAAAACGGCGAATCCGGCTTATCCACGGCTTGGATAGGCCGCAGGCTGTACCGTTCCCATTCCGTGGAATTGAGGGAGACGGCCGTTTTCAACAGTCTCTGGAGTTGGACAATAAGCTGCTCTTTCACCTTAGCATTGATGTTTTTCGATTCATATAGTCTTTTACAGCAGAGGAAATCATGCATCTCAATCTCATCAAGTCCAACGAGATATGTCATTACTTTATCCAGTATCTTTTGAATAAGGCTTTCCGGCGCTATGTCCTTGCCATAGTCCATCAGGTAGCTTACTAATTCTGCCGTAGGATTCAGGGAAAAGGTGTTAAACTGCTCCTCCCTGCCTTTCTGTAGCCACCAGGGGGCGTGGGGATAGCGTTCGGATGTTTTCGGGATGATGCGCCAGGTGATTTTTTCATTGTCAAAGGTATCTAGCAAATACCCGATTGCCCTCGTTGTCATCTGGTTCGGGTCGTACTTACCCACCTCCCGCAGGACCTGGAAGGCTACGCTGGTACACAGGGCAGAGCTTTCCGGAGCGCGGAGGTCCGACTCCAAAGCATTGCCGAAGCCGCCGTCGGGGTTTTGGTATTCCTTCAGTTCAATGATGGCATCGTCGGCCGGGCCGGAATTGAAGTGATACCTGAATCTGGCCTTTTCCAGCGGCCGGGCGTTGTTTTCAATGTAGTCACGGGCACGTTTTAGAGAATCTTTACTGAAATACATCTTTCTATCCTACTATTTCTCTATCATTTTCTAATGATAGCCGTTTATAGAAAATGGTTCAATAATTTTCAAATTTATCCTTGATTCTTGCGCCCCGTGTTATAATAAACTATAATTTTTACAGGTGCAGGAGTGTAGCTCAGTTGGTAGAGCAGCGGTCTCCAAAACCGCCGGTCAGGGGTTCGAGTCCTCTCACTCCTGCCAGTTATTGTGCCGAGGTGGTGGAATCGGTAGACACGCCATCTTGAGGGGGTGGTGCGCGTAAGCGCGTGGGAGTTCAAATCTCCCCCTCGGCACCATTTTTATTCGTACCCGGTAAATCCGGGTTCGGACGTAAGCCGAGCAGGGGCTTTTTATGGCGGAGCAAGCCCGTTTAATCGATATTTATATCATGGGACGGCACTGTGAGGTTCCGGAGGGACTCACCATCCTCACGGCTATGGAATACAGCGGCTATACCATGATCCGCGGATGTGGTTGCCGTGCCGGATTTTGCGGCGCCTGCGCTACTATCTATAACTTCAAGAACGACCCCCAGTTACGCTATGACCTGGCCTGTCAGAAGACGGTGGAGCAGGACATGGTGATTGTCCAGGTACCGTTTTTCCCGTCGGTAAAATCCATCTATGACCTTGATAAGATACAGGCCGACGGCGATACCGTCCTCAAGCTTTATCCGGATATCGTTAAGTGCTTCGGGTGCAATACCTGCACCAAGACCTGCCCTCAGGAACTGGAGGTTATGTGGTTCATGTCGGATGCCCTGAGAGGCGATATCGCCGCTGCCGCCGATAAATCTTTCGACTGCCTCATGTGCGGTCTTTGCGCGGCGCGGTGTCCGCAGGGGCTGGTGCCCTACAATGTTGCCATACTCTGCCGCCGGCTTTACGGTCACAACCTGGCCCCGGTCTCGCAGCACCTTCTGGACAGGATAGCGGAGATAGAAGCCGGTGAATTTGACTCCGAGCTGAATAAACTGATAAAAGCCAACCAGAAAGAACTCTCCCGTCTTTATGCCGAACGCGATATAGAATCGGCGCTGGAACAGGCGTGGGAATAACGGTGATTTTATGTATCCGGGATATTTAGAAGAAAGCATTCATCTCATAGAGGATACGCGGGTCAGGCGCCTTCTGGAATCGGTACCGCGCCTGTCCGAGGATGAAAAAAACGACCTGCTGCAGCAGTACCACCCCGATTATATTGAATCAAGCATGCGTCAGCTTAAAGTGGGGGTAAACAAGGGAGATTTTACCCCGGTGGAACTGGCAGACTTGCTGGAAGGGAATAGCCGGCTCGACCTGGATAATATCGATCCTGCCCGTCCCGACTATAATGTGGATGTGCTGGTAATCGGCTGCGGCGGCGCCGGGGCTTCGGCGGCTCTGCTCGCCCATGAAGAAGGGGCCCGTGTACTGATGGCTACCAAACTTCGCCTGGGTGACGCCAATACCGTAGGAGCGCAGGCCGGTACCCAGGCGGCTGACCGTCCCAACGATTCTCCCGCTATTCATTATCTTGATACGGTGGGAGGCGGGCATTTCGATAACGTGCCGGAACTGGTCGAGGTACTGGTGAAAGATGCGCCGTCGGTTATCCGGTGGCTGGAAGACCTGGGGGTTAACTGGGACAAGGACAAAGACGGCTCCATGCACGAGCTTTCCGGCGGCGGTACTTCCCGTCGCAGGCTTCACTCCGCCCGCGACTATACCGGACTGGAAGAGATGCGGGTTCTCCGTGACGAACTGATAAATAAAGAGATTGAATACATCGAGTTTGCCCCGGCGATTGAATTGATTATGGATGACAAAGGACAGATAGCCGGGGCCGTTTTAATGAATCTGGAAACCGGCGACCTGATAATCGTGCGTGCCCGGGCGGTAATCCTGGCTACGGGAGGAATCGGACGGCTTCATATTCAGGATTTCCCCACCACCAATCACTACGGTGCTACCGCCGACGGCCTGGTGCTGGCTTATCGCGCCGGCGCCGATTTGATGTTTATCGATACCATGCAGTATCACCCCACCGGTGCTATTTATCCCCTGCCGATACTGGGGCAGCTGGTTACCGAGAAGGTGAGAACTCTCGGAGCGCAATTAGTGAACATCCGCGGTGAGCAGTTCGTCATGCCGCTGGAACCCCGTGACGTGGTCGCTTCGGCAATCATCCGGGAATGCCGGGAAAAGGGACTGGGCATTTCCACTCCCCATGGCGAGGTCGGCGTCTGGCTTGATTCTCCCATGATCGATGTCATTCGCGGCGACGGTACCATCGCCCGGGAGCTTCCCGCTATGGTCCGGCAGTTCCGCCGCCATAACATCGATATTACCCGCGAGCCCATCATTGTGTATCCCACTCTGCATTATCAGAACGGCGGTATCAAGATTGATACGGAAGGGGCTACCAGCGTACCCGGGCTATTCGCTGCCGGCGAGTGTACCGGGGGCGTTCACGGGAGAAACCGACTTATCGGTAATTCTACCCTCGATTTGTTCGTTTTCGGGCGACGGGCCGGTCGGGCGGC
>JASFHJ010000038.1:0-9002 GCA_050123255.1 Dehalococcoidia bacterium | reverse complement strand
CCCTGCCGTCTTTCATGATTACCTTCACCCCGCCGCTCTCAGCATTTCCCTGCGTAAGTTCCGCCATCGTTATCTTTTTTACAAATTCGCTTATAACCGGGTCCCTGATTGCCTCCTCGGTAAAATGCTCCGGCCGTGAACTTCCCCTCAACAGCACACTGGCCACATTATACTGGAGGCTGAAACCGGCGCAGGCATGCGGGAAATCACCGACCTTAAACGGCTTCCCGAGAACGTCTCTTAAGGCTCCCTGAGATGCGTAAATGATAACTTTTTCTATATCGCTGCTCGCTATATCATGATTGTCTATTATAGCCAACGTACTGTCTATCGTGGCGTGGTTTATACGGCAGTTGGGGTATGGCTTGAACGTTCCGTCGCTGTAATATTTCCTGCCCAGGTCTTTCGTGAGCATGTCGGGGTCCCGGATACCGTCGGTAAACATATCGTAGTACCCGCCCTCAGCCAGCAATGCGTCCTTAACTCCCGTCCAGCCGGCCCTGGCTAACCGGACACAAAAGACGGCGTCTCTCGCCGACGTCCCCTGTGAAAGTTTGAATCCGGTAACCGTATCGGTAATCATCCGCTGAGCGCCCCCCAGATGGTCCAGTATCAGGCCGAAGGCGTTCCTCATCTGCGAAAAATCGAGACCCATCAGCCTTCCCGCTATGGCGGTGGCCCCGAAGGAATTCGCCTGACCTATATGGTCGTATCCTCTCCGCGTGCCGGAGCCCTTACCTGCCAGCAGTACACGGGTCGCCATATCATCGCCCACCAGCAGGGAAGCCAGCAGCTCTTTACCGTTCACGTTCCGCACATCCCCCAGGGTAAGAGCCGTCATGGTCGTGGTACCGCTGATGTGCCCCGGAATCTGCTCACCGTCTACCAAAGGACTTACCGGTTCGAAATCAAACGAGCGGCAGATAATACAATTGACCATAGCCGCGGTTCCGGCTGGTACCTTATCGCCATGGATAAAGATTCTGGCTTCCGGCTTGCCGCCCCATTCCCGGACTATCTCCAGAAGTTCAGGATTACCGGTATCGTTGGCACCGCAGATAAAGCATCCGAGCGAGTCGAGAATCCGGTTTTTGGCATGGTTTACGGCAGCCCGGGGGATATTTTCGAACTTCGTGTCCAGTACGTTGGCAATCATCTTCTCCAGATAGACGCCCTGTTCATCATTGTCCATATATATCCTCCTGTTCCTAGTTAGCGTGCAGGAATTATTAGGCTGTAATCCCTTTGAATACTCATTTGATACCTATTATCCCAGCAGTGCAGTAAGCTCGGTTATGTCTTTTACGTTTTCCAGGTCCGCTACCAAGTCCCTGATCCGGGATATCGTTGTTTCTTCATAATCAGCATAAAGGGCGCACTTCCTGAATTTAGCTTCCAGTTCTTCCGGCGACTGAGGATTCTGCGGTTCGCCCCTGGGATGGTCTACCTTACAGCTATAGGTATTACCATCCTTCATCTTCAAGACTACCTCCTGGTAGCCGAACGGCCCCGGAAGCTCTTCCTGCCGGATTGCAGTCCACTTTATCTTTTTCATCAGGCCAAGGGTATCAGGGTCTTTGACTGCTTCGTCAGTGAAGAAGCTGAATTCTATATCTCCGTGAATCAAGGAACGGCACAGGCAATATCCCAGGTTGAACCTTCCCTGTACGCCGGTCTCCGGGTCCGGCGGTGATGAATTTCTACTCATGAAATGGGGGAGACGGAACTCGATTTCCTCTATCTGCTGCCAGTCGATAGCGTGTTTCTCCCTGAGCTGCTGCCCGGCATATGCGCCGAAATGGGCGATATGTGCGCAGGGGTAGTATTTGAACATCAGACCCGGGTCAATAAGATTCCACGGATTGCCGAGTGTATCCAGCCTCTCCTGCTGTACGTTTTCCGGGAGGGGGTCCAGGTTGCCGGAGAACGCATTATAGAAACCGCCGCGTCCCTCGATGATACCGGGGTACGTGGCATCATATCCTTTTTGCGCGAGTAAAACAGCTTCGATACCGTTTCTGGCGGCATTGCCGCCGTGCAGGTGTCCCGCCATGGAGCCGAAATTGCGTATCAGGCTGCAGGACATCGTCGACGCAATACCGAGAGCCATCATCGTTTTATGCTCGTCCAGTTTGAGCAGCCTGGACAGCGCGGAAGCTGCCCCCATTACTCCCAGGGTTCCGGTCCATTCCCAGCCGCGATTACCCACGCCGCTTTCAACGACAAGCAGCCCAATTTTACCGTAGGCTTCGACACCCAGGCAGTAAGCCGTTATCAGGTCCTTTCCCGTCACGTGGTATTTTTCGCCAATCGTGAGTAACCCGGAAAAAGTCCCCGCGGTAGGATGTGCTAACCCCACATTGGGGAAATCAAGGCAATCATCATAGTCCTGAACATGTGCGGCGGTGCCGTTCGCCAGAGCCGCCAGTGTGCAGCTGGCTTTATATCGTCCGCCGATGACCGTTGCTTCAGCGGGTGATCGGCTTTCTCTGACCATCTCGCTGATTATCCTGCCGGATGGTTCCTGGCTGCCGGCCATCGCTACCGCTATATAATCGAGTATGGCCGGTTTGGCCGCCTTGATAACCTCCTCCGGCAGGTCTTCGTAGTTAGTCCGGTTGATGAAATTACATAGACCTTCTGTAAACATTTTTCTCCATTCTTATTAAAGTATCAATAAAGAATCATCTTCTAATGGACGATAATATAGTCTCTATGTCTGAAATTTCTCCATTCAATCGTTTACGGTATCCCAACAACTGAGTAGCCTGATAGTTCCGGTCTGTCAGTGTGCTGGAAAATAACATGATTTCCTGATGATATTATGCCGTGTGGACTATATAAGAATCCAGTAATCCTATGAAGCGAGTTTATTGTATCACTAAAGAACAACAATTTTAAAGAGTGGATAATATCCAGACTCCGGCACGGTATCCTCAGGCTGTTATCGAAACAGCCCGCACGCTAGAATAAACGTGAAATACCGGCATCTTGATGGAACGTTTCAGCAAGAACCTGCATCTTATTTACTGGATGGCCATTTAGTGATGATATAGGAGTGTAGTATTGAATGAACCAGAAGCGGCTTTAGTCAGCCGCTGTCAAGCCGGCGATGGGGAAGCATTTAGGGCGCTGGTCGAAAAACATTCCCGGGCATTATTCGGTACTGCCTACCTGATGACCCGGGACCGTGGTCAGGCGGAAGATGCCGTACAAGGTGCCCTCGTCCAGATGTGGAAGAAGCTACCTTCTCTTCGTCTGCGCAGCAGTTTTAAAGCCTGGCTCGTGCGTATCGTCATAAACGAGGTGAAACAACAGCGCCGGAAGAAGCGGTTACCGAGTATACCTCTAGATCAGGCACCGGAATTGCCGGATGACCCACCTGATATTGAAGCGGCCCTGTTTCGCGACGAAGAACGCCAGCGTCTGCGGCAGGCTCTGGAGATATTGCCCGTCGAGCAAAGGGAGACAGTGGTACTGCGCTACTTTTCCGACCTGACGGTACCCGAGGTAGCGGCAGCTATGGGCGAACGCGAAGGAACCGTAAAGTCGCGCTTGAGCCGGGCGCTGGACCGTCTCGGTGAAATCCTTGGTAAGGACGAGATTTTTCAGGACAGGAGATAATTATAATGGATAGAGAAAAACTCGAACAACAACTTCGAAACCATTTTTCATCAGAAGTAGGGGAAGCAGAACCATCCCGAAATTGGTGGCATAATGCGGTTTCTCATGTCGTCGCTCAAAGACATCGTTCACGCTGGTTCGGATTGATGCCTAAGACCCGCCTGGCATGGGCATTATTCTTACCCCTTATCGTTATACTTTTAGGAGGAGCGGTTTACGGCGCCGGTTCGCTGGTCAGCGAGCTTTTCCAGAAACACGCGCCTCAAATAGAGGAGGCCGGACTGGCCCTGCCACTAGATTTAAGTCAGACTATTGACGGTGTTACGGTCAGTCTTGAGCGCGCTTATGTCGATGCCAATGTTGCCCTGGTGGGTTTTACAGTGAGCGGGCCCGATGAGAAATACCAGCCGTTTTTCGGGAAACTCTCCACGGCTGACGGGCAAAACCTCCCAGGGATGATTGGTATGGGCGTCGTTCCCGGGTCTAAGGCAATACTGGGTAACTGGCAGTCTTCGGAACGTGCAGCTGTGATAGTTAGCTTCGATGCTTCTTCCTTGAAAGGAACGCCTTCCGAACTCAGCTTGATACTGGAGGTCAACAACGTAGCTGATTCACCGATAATCGGAGAAAGTCAAATCCCGGCAGGTCCGTTCAGGTTTGAATTTAACGTCCCATTCCACGGTGGAGAGACCGTCCGTATCGATCAGACCGTTGAAGCGGCCGGTGTACCTGTTACGTTGGAGCAGGTTACGATTAGCCCCTGGGGAGTCAGAGCCGTGTTACAAACGCCAGATAGCAAAAAATACCTCCCGATAACATCCATAACCCTCCCCAGCGGTGACTCAGTGAACGGCGCTCTTAGCACACATACGGAGGCATCCATAGTGAAATACTTCATGGGAGACTTCACGGGACAGACCGGTGAATGGACGTTTACCGTTAAAGAGCTGGTACTCACACCCGAATCACCAACGGCCGGAACTCACCCGGCAAGCGATACCAGGCGGTTAGCCGGGCCCTGGGTGTTCCGCTTCGATGTACCTTAAGTCGCCCATATATTAATAACGAATTAGCCAGCCGACCTTTAATCTGGATGTTACGTTTTAATAGTCGGGGTTAGTTTGTTAGCGTCTGGCCGGTTGTAATAGTTGAGTAGAATATTCGTATAATAGTTGGAAAAGGTTAATATTACATGAAAAAAGGCAGCACCATTCCGAAGCTGGCATATAATCGGGCTTTTAGCGGGTAAGAAGGTCGGCAAGATATAACTTGTGAAGTGGAGGGCAAACCGTGAGAAAAAAGAATGTGCCAGGCATATTAGCTCTTTTAGTTCTGGTTATTCCGCTGCTACTGATTCTGACCGGCTGCCCATACGAATCAACGGGCACGTACGGACTCAAGGTAATCGGAGATGGTCAAGGCGGGGCCACAGCATTTTACTTAGAAGACCAGAAAATATACATCCAGAAAATTAACCCTGCCGGAGAGAAGATGTGGAGCGAACAAGGGGTGCTTCTGGGGGACACCAACGGGTCTTTCGGGTTTCAGTCCATCCACGTTCTCGGGACTGGTGGTGGAGGGGTCATCATAGGCTGGCCTGAAGCCACGACCAAAGAACCGCCGGTGAAATCCATTTATCATCTTAGCAGTCTTGCCCCCGACGGTACTGTGGTCTGGCAAAAGGACTTCGAGCCCTTCGGAAGGATGGTAGGCAACGACTCGGGCGGGGTGATTATCGAGCAGAGTAACAGCGATGATACTCTGGCCCTGGTCAATATCGGCTCCAGCGGTGATTTCCCGTGGAGTGAAAATGGGGTCTCGCTGCCAAGTACAGGCAACCGGCGAACGGTGGTAAGTGACAGAGCCGGTGGGGCAATAGTCATCTGGCAGGAATCGCATTACCCGGACTGGGCAGAGCCTGGTGAGGCCAGGTCCACTCACAGCCTGCACGCCCTGCGGGTAAATGCCGCGGGAGAGCTCGTGTGGGGAGACGGGGTGCTGGTATACGACTTTCCCGAAGACATGTGGGTTGACTCTTTCCAGGCCGAGGGAGACGGGACCGGAGGCGCGATAATCACCTGGCTCCAGGTCACGGAAGACCCATCCGCCGAACCGGGGCGTCAGCAGACGTGGGAAATCATGGTTCAGAGGATAGATGCCGATGGAAATATTTTCTGGCAGCCGGGTGGTATATCGCTGGATACCAGCGGGGCAGGGCCATCCGGACTCCCGATGGAGCCTTCGGTACTCGGTGACGGCTCGAGCGGGGCTGTCGTTGTCTGGAGAGAATTGGGGCGTATCTGTGCCCAGAAGGTGGATGAAGACGGTAATCTAATGTGGCAGGCGGGAGGGGTTAAGGTAGCCTCCACCTCGAAAAATCCGTTTCCGCAAATAATCGGCACCGGGCAGGGTGATATAGTAGTATCCTATTCCTTTGAGGAAGATCGGGAAAACCTGCATGTTCAAAAGCTCGGTAGTAACGGTGATACCTTATGGGCTGAGAACGGTATTTCGGTTTTAGAAGGAGAATTTTCCGGTCAGTTCATAGCGCCCGACGGTCAGGGCGGAGCCATCGTCGCCTGGGGCGTGAATAAGGGTTTGTTCAGTTCGGAGAAGGCCTATGTTCAGAGGGTGAGTGCCGATGGTCAACTGATGTGGGGCGAGGATGGAATAAGATTGAATCCTTAAACAGGAGGTAATGAAATGCAAAACCGCGGCAGGGATACCACCGACTGGCTGAGCGCTCTTACGATAATCGGCCGGATATTCATCTTCGTGCCGATAGCGGCTGGCCTCATTCAGTGGATAATCGATCTTACCGGCGAAAGCCCTGTCGATAATGAAGTGATATATTCAGGGAGCGCTATACTGATCATTTGCGGCATCGTAACGCTGGTTTACGTTGCCGTTAAAAGGTTCCGGAAAGGTCTGCGTGGCGAGTAGATAAAGGAAACCGGGGAGTTGAAAAATAAAAAGTTGATAGCGGGTCTGGCAGTTATCTATTTGGCTACTATCCCTTCAAGTTATATACGGGGCTGGCACGGGACTTACTGTGGGTTGTATCGTCGCCAGGCGGGTAGCTGATTTGTTTTAGTATTCTCTCTGTAAGCTACCTGCATGTTCCGCTCCGGGTAAACTTTGGACTACTAAAGGATGCTGTCAAGTATCGAGGCAAATTTACGAGCCACTTCCTGGTGGCTATATTTAGATAACCTGGTTTCATCGCCCGCGTAGCTTACCACGCCGGTCAACTTATAATCATGATATAGTGGTAACAGCAGAGTTTTTATCTTTTCCCTGGTTTGCCCGCATACACCGGCTTTGGTTTCATCGAGTAGTTCATTGACTACATCATGATAACCACCCACCGCGACAATGGGTCTCTTGGCTGCCAGGTATTCGAAGATTTTTGCGGTATAGACCCCGCGATGTTTGGGGTCGTTCCACTTTAGTAAAAGAAGCAATTGCGATTCTCGTTGCTTTTCCAGGGCGATTTCCCTGGGTACCACACCGAACTGCTTTACGATATCTGTTAATCCATAACGGCCGGCCAGCTTATCTATCCAGCCTGCTTGGGCACCATAGAACCTCACCTCAATATCACCGGGATTCATATCTCCCCGTAAAATCAGGTCATGCAAAGCGGCAAAGAGAATCTCCGGACTTTGTTTACGCGGGTAGATGTTGCCGGTATAGGTTATGGAAAATTTGTCCGTCAGACTCCGTGGTGCACTACTTGCTTCAACAAGGTCAAGGCCAAAGGGAATATTATGAATTGATTTTTTCTCATGGAGGTTACCCAGTTCTGTTGCCGCCGGTTCGGATAACGCGACCAATGCATCCGCGGCAGACAATGTTTTCAGTTCCAACTTCCTTTCCCTCATCCGGCGGAGTGGACTATAGGGATAGTAATAATTCTGCGTCCAGAGGTCCTGAAAATCGGCGACCCAGGGGATTTTGAATTCGCCCTTCAGTTCTCTGGCAATAATATGGCTGGTTGGCGGAGGTGAAGAGCTGATTATCGCCTTTATGTCTTGCTGCTGTAATATATCCTTACCCAGTTCTATAGCCGGGTGCCGCCAGCCTCTTTGCAGGTCAGGATAGGCGGCCACTTCCCCGATAGCGGCCAATACGAAGTCCAGGGGAGACCTTGCTGACCTTATTCCCAACTTCTTCTTGAGTTGAGCTATCTGAGCCATTAAAGTCTGTTCGGGATTAATCTTGAATAGCTTCTTTACCCGGCTAAGAGAATCGTAGTGCGGCGTCTCCACGACGTCGATGTGCGGGTCTATTCTGCCAAGCAAGGCCGGAGATAAAACTACTGCCTTCCAGCCAAACTCCGGTAAATGCCTGGCAAGACCAAGTGGGCGCAGACCCGCGGCGGTCAGGCCTGAGGCAAAAAAATACGTAACGATAAGGACCTTATTCATGTACCCGCATTTTTTTATTTTTAGATGGATTAGCCTGAAGGCTCCTGTAAAGTTCCAGGAGTGTTTCTTCTTGCTTTTGCCAGTTATATTTTGTTATCGCTGCCCGCAGCGCATTTTTACCTAGCTGTTCCCTCAACTGAACATCATCCCGAAGCCTGGTTATAGCTTCCTTTAGAGCTTCCTTAGAATACTCTACCGATAGCCCAACCTGTTCTTGTTCGGTTACATCTCCGGAATGAGTTCCTCTGGTACAGATTATAGGTCTCCCGCAGACCATGGCTTCAAACTGCTTGTTGGCAAATGCCAACCTGTTATTTAAGTCTTTCGGGCTTAACATCAGGAATACGCAGTCGGCTTCTTTCGTCATAGGTATGACTTCATCGAAAGGCACTCTGCCCAGGAAGGTAACATTGGAAGTTTTAGAGCACTCTTCCTCAAGAGCCCGAACATAGCCTTGAAGACCGGTACCGCCGATAACACAACGGACGTCCGGTAACTCTTTTACGGCTTGAATAAGCATAGGGACTGATCTGCCCTGGTGTAAGACACCGATATACTGTAACGTAAAGTTGCTTTTATCATCGCGAGGCTGGTATTCCATGGTTTGCACTTGCTTGCAGTTCATGATTAACGTAACCGGCTTTTCTGTGATACTGTTGAAGTATTCTCTTTGTGGTTCGCAAACGTTGATGATTTTATCAGCCCTTGTTATCAGTTGCTTTTCCAGCCATATTAACAGGTTGACTACCCAGCGGGGAAAAATCCTGGCCATCATGTAACCGTATATTTCATGGGCATCGTAAATCAAAGGCAGGCCAAGCTTCCGCCGGAGCATAACGCCGATGGGCAGTGTATCCAGGTCATGACAGTGGATAACATCAAAGCGCGTTTCCCGGTGTAATTTTATAGCTCGGCGATAAGCCTGACACTGCCATAAGAATAAATTTA